>CACZVR010000026.1 GCA_902784675.1 uncultured Bacteroidales bacterium
TGGTAGCTCGTCAGCTCGACAATGGCCGATGGATCAGCGGATATGTTCACAACGGTGTCTTCCGCAAGGCTTTGAGCACTCCTATGGGTGTTGCACTGAACATCAACGGTGAACGCTATGAAAACTATTTCGAGTGTGAGATTCCTGAGGAGTGGAGACTTGATAAACTTCATGTTGTTGCCTTCATCAGCCGTCCTCTTGCAAATGGTGCAAGCGGCAACTTTACCGACATGTATGTTGACAATGCTGAAATCTTTAGCATCAACGTTGCTGTAGGCATTGATGAATTGGGTGTTGTTGAAGATGCAGTTCCCGTGGCCTACTACGATGTAACGGGTCGCCAGCTGAACGGTCCCCAGCAGGGCATCAACATCGTTAAGATGAGCAATGGCACTGCCAAGAAGGTACTCGTTAAGTAATCAGAACTGAATTTTAGCGGTTAATCCGTAAGCCCGGTCACCGAAGGTGGTCGGGCTTATTGCTACATCAACATTTCCCATGAAAGGACGAGTGAAGATGTAGGCGCTGCCGGCGCCGATAGCTGCTCCGCCCAGCACATCCCACCAGTCATGGCGGTCGGTGTGGACGCGTCCCCATGCCACAAAACTGGAAACGACATAGGCGGGCACGCCCCATTTCCAACCATAGCGCTTCATCAAGAAGGTAGAACCGTTGAAGGCCACTGCTGTGTGGGTGCTCGGGAAGGCGTGGTGACCGGTGCCGTCGGGACGGTCCTTGCGGATGCACAATTCCAGACCATAGTTAACGGCAAGGCAGGTCGCTGTGCTCAATCCCAGCTGTTTCAACCCCTCGGTGTCATGCTTGGCGATAGCCATGCCCAGTGCGGTGGCATCGGGCAACAGGCACATCACATCGGTCGTGTGGCGCAGGGCGTCATCATCGGCATGGAGTCCCATGCTTGTGCCCATTAGTAAGACGGCAAGCAGTGTTCTGATGGCTTTCATCGTTGGGGATATAGTTTGTGCAGCAAGTCGCTGCGGTGGATGCGTTTCAGCGCTGCTGTGATGGCCGCACGGTTCTTGCGATCATACCAGAAGAAGAACAGTCGCTGGGCTTGCTTCTCCAGCGGGGACTTGGCGCAATAGACAGGCTTGAGTGTGTAGGGGTGGAACCCTGTGTAGTAGGTCTCGGTCGAGACGGTCATGGGCGTGGGTGTGAAATCCTGCACCTGCTCCAGGCGGAAGTCCAACTCCTTGGTGATGGCGGCGAGTTCAGCCATGTCGGCTTCATGGCAGCCGGGATGCGACGAGATGAAGTAGGGGATGAGCTGCTGCCGCAGGTTGTACTTCACATTCACCCTGTCAAAAAGCTTTTTGAATCGGCGGAACAATTCAAACGAGGGCTTGCGCATCAACATCAGCACCGCGTCACTGGTGTGTTCAGGTGCGACTTTCAAGCGTCCTGACACATGGAAACGGATGAGTTCCTCGTTGTACTGGGCATTGACCTTGTCCACGCGTGGGTCGCCAGTGCGGTGCATCGACAAGTCATAGCGCACTCCGCTGCCGATAAATGATTTCTTCACTTCGGGCAACGCGTCAACAGCATGGTAGATGTCGAGCAGGGGGCTATGGTCGGTGTTGAGGTTACTGCACGGTTGGGGGTGCAGACACGAGGGGCGCTGGCAACGCTGGCAGCGTTCCAAGTCCTTGCCTCGCATGCCGTACATGTTGGCGCTGGGACCACCCAGATCGCTGATGTACCCCTTGAAGTCTTCCATCTGGGTCACTTGCTTCACCTCACGCAGGATGGATGCTTTGCTGCGCGATGCAATGAATTTACCTTGGTGGGCGCTGATGGTGCAGAAGGCGCAGCCGCCAAAACAGCCGCGGTGCATGCACACCGAGTGGCGTATCATCTCATAGGCGGGAATGCGTTTGCCTTGATAGCGAGGGTGGGGCAGACGGGTATAAGGAAGATCAAACGAAGCGTCAATTTGCTCGGTGCTCATCGGTGGGTTAGTGCGGTTCACCTTCACGGCGATGCCACCGGTGGCTTGCCACACGTTGTGGCCATGCCACAAGTTGCTCTCCACCTCAATGGTCTTGAAATTTGCGGCTTGAGCTTTCTTGTCTTTCTGGCATTCCTCATAGGAGTGCAGCACCACGTCGGTATCGTTGTTGCCGTCGGGCAACTCCGACGATGGTCGACGCACTACCGTTTGTGGGATGTCGGTCAATTCTTCAATGCGTTTTCCATTGTTCAATGCATCGGCAATAGCGATGTTGGGTAGCTCTCCCATGCCATACACGAGTAGGTCAGCATGGCAATCCATCAGAATGGAGGGACGCAATTTATCCTGCCAATAGTCATAGTGAGCCAAACGTCTGAGGGATACCTCGATGCCGCCGGCCACAACGGGCACATCAGGAAACAGACGCTTGAGAATATCGCTATAGACGATGGTGGGATAGTCTGGACGAGCTCCGGCACGGCCGTCAGGTGTGTAGGCGTCATCGCTGCGCTTGCGGCGGGCTGCGGTGTAATGATTCACCATCGAGTCCATCGCACCGGCCGAGATGCCGAAATACAACCGTGGTTTCCCCAGTTTCTTGAAGTCGCGCAAGTCGTCACGCCAGTTGGGTTGAGGCACGATGGCAACCTTGTAGCCGTGAGCCTCCAGCACGCGTCCAATGACAGCGGTGCCCATCGATGGGTGGTCGATGTAGGCATCGCCGGTGAACAAGATGACATCGGCTTGCTCCCAACCCAGATGTTCCATCTCCTTGCGGGTCGTGGGCAGCCATTGTCCCTTGATGCGGTGGTCGTTATGTCGCTTCTCTTGACTCATTTAATACCTAAAATCAAAACCTAATGCCTAACGCCTAACGCCTAAAACCTAACGCCTAATCCCTCTCCTCAATCATCTTCTCAAGTTTCAGGATTTCGTCGCGATACTGGGCAGCTACAAGGAAATCCATATTCTTGGCAGCCTCGATCATCAGGGACTTCAGGCGGTCGATGGCGGCTCGCATGTCCTTTTCGCTCATGTAGGCGACAACGGGGTCGGCGGCTACACCTGCACTGCTGTCAAATTCTTCGGTATAGCGCCGGGTTGGCGACTGTGGTGATGGCGGCAACTGCGCTTGCGAGGAATGGCGGCTTGGTGCCGTCGGGTGTCGCATGTCAGTGTCTTGACCGATGATGGCAGTCCGCGCTTTGATGATGGCAGTGGGTGTGATGCCGTGCTCTTCGTTGTAGCGCAACTGCAGTGTGCGGCGGCGGTCGGTCTCGTCGATAGTCTGTCGCATGGAGTCGGTGATATTGTCGGCATACATGATGACCATGCCGTTCAAGTTGCGGGCGGCACGGCCAGCGGTCTGCGTCAGTGAGCGACGACTGCGCAAGAATCCTTCTTTGTCGGCATCGAGGATAGCGACAAGCGACACTTCGGGCAGGTCAAGACCCTCGCGCAGCAGGTTCACACCCACGAGCACATCGATGGCACCGGCACGCAGGTTGTCAATAATCTCAATGCGTTCCATCGTTTCGACATCGCTGTGCATGTAAGCTGTGCGTATGCCCAACCGTTTTAGGTAATCGCTCAATTCCTCGGCCATGCGCTTGGTCAGGGTAGTAACCAGGGTGCGCTCACCGTTCTCGATGCGCTGTTGAATTTCTTCGACCAGATCATCGACTTGCCCTTGCGAGGGCCGCACGATGATTTGCGGATCAAGCAGACCCGTGGGACGGATCAGTTGTTCGGTGATGACGCCTTCACTCTTGTTCAACTCATAGTCGGCAGGTGTTGCGCTCACATATATGGTCTGATGTGTCAAAGCCTCAAACTCCTCAAAACGCAATGGCCTGTTGTCCAATGCCGCCTCAAGGCGGAAACCGAAATGAACCAGATTGGTCTTGCGTGACTGGTCACCGCCATACATAGCGCGGATTTGGGGCACTGTCACGTGGCTCTCGTCGATGATGGTGAGAAAATCGTCAGGGAAGTAATCCAGCAGGCAGAAAGGTCTCATGCCGGGACGTCGACCGTCAAAATAGCGTGAATAGTTCTCGATGCCCGAGCAGTAGCCCACTTCGCGCATCATTTCCATGTCATAGGTCACACGTTCGTTCAGTCGCTTGGCCTCGGCGAAACGGTTCTCGCGAGCAAAGGCAGCGACTTGGTTTTCGCGGTCTAAGTCTATCTGTCCCAGTGCGCCCAGCATTCGTTCCTTGGTGGTCACAAAGATATTGGCGGGGAAAATCTTGAATCCTTCGACATCTTCGGTGGGCATTTGAGTCTCGCTGTCAAGGATTTGAATGCGTTCAATCTCGTTGCCCCAGAAGATGATGCGCAGCATGATGTCCTCGTCGCTTAAGAATACATCAACTGTGTCGCCTTTTACACGGAAGGTACCCATTCTCAATTCAGTGTCGCTGCGGGAATATAGGGCATCTACCAGGTGGTGAAGCAACTCATCTCGTCCGATTTCTTCTCCCACGCGCAGCTCGATAGCGTTGGCGGTGATGTCCTCGGGATTGCCCATGCCGTACAGACACGACACACTTGATACCACCACTATGTCGCGGCGCCCCGAAAGCAGCGCTGTCACTGTCGCAAGCCTCAGGCGTTCAATCTCGTCGTTGATGGCCAAGTCTTTCTCGATGTATTTGTCAGTCGAGGGAATGTAGGCTTCGGGCTGATAGTAGTCGTAGTAGGAGACGAAATAATGGACAGCGTTCTCGGGAAAGAAGCTTTTGAACTCGGCATACAGCTGAGCCGCCAACGTCTTGTTGTGCGACAAGACAAGGGTAGGGCGGCCTGTGTGTGCGATGACGTTTGCCATGGTGAACGTTTTGCCCGAACCGGTAACACCTAACAGCGTCTGGTAGGGCACACCGTCGTTCACGCCGTTGGCCAATTCTGCAATTGCCTGCGGTTGGTCGCCTGTCGGTTCATATTCTGCCTGCAGTTTATAGTCCATGTCTGGTCCTTATCTTTATTAATGTGCAAAGTTAGTGTAAAATGAGTGCAGGACAAACAACTTCTCCTGTTTTTGTACTTGATGGCGCATTAACTAGCAATCACCGAACGCGTCCACCGTTTGGAGGAAATGGCAATCAGGTAGATGATGCCCCTGAAGCATAACTCGATGGCCATAGCGAGCCACACGCCATACAATCCCATAGACTGAACCATGATGGCAGACAAGCCAAGGCGCACAATCCACATGCTCACCAGGTTAATGCCGCAGGGCAGCAGGGTGTTGCCTGATCCGACAAACACGCCGTAGCTGATGATTGCGGCGGCAAACAAGGGCTCGGCCCAAGCCTCGACACGCAGACAGCGCGCGCCCAAATCCACAATCTCTTGGACAGGCGACATGATGGCCATCATCTCCGAGGCGAAAGCATACATCAGCACGGCCATCACTCCCATGATAACCATTCCCGACAAGATGGTGATCCATGCGAAACTGCGGGTGAGTCGTTTGCGACCGGCACCCAAGCTTTGACCAATGAGCGTGGTGGCAGCATCGGCGATGCCGTAGCCCGACATATAGCACAGGCTCTCGGCTGTGATGCCGAATGAGTTGGCGGCAAGTGCGATACTGCCCAGAGGTGCCACAATGCCGGTAATGACAATCGAGGCACTGCACATCATAATGTGCTGCAGACCCATGGGGGTGGAAATCTTGACCGATTTCTTAAAAGTGCTCCAGTTGGGCTTGAATGAGCCGCGATCAATGGTGAGCCGCAGTTCATTGGAACGCATCACGAGATAATACATCACGAGCAGCGATACCACAAGTCCTGCACATGCGGTGCCCAATGCTGCACCCACAACGCCCAGTCCTGCACCTGGCATGGTCACGGGATGACCCATCAGGGAAATCTCACGGGTTGGGAAGATGAAGAAGAAATTGAAAATCACATCCAACACACACATGAATATATTAAGCAGGCTGGGGACTCGCATATTGCCGCTGCTGCGAAGCATTGAACTGGCAACAATGTCAAGCATGAAGAACGGCACAAACAGCATGAAAGTGCCAAAGTAGAGCGTCGCATTGCCCCTGATGTGGGGCTCAGCCCCCAACCACACAGGTAAAGGACGGCACAATGCCAGACCTAATCCAGCCAGCAGCAGACTGAATGCAAGGCACACCACAATGGCTTGTCGCACTACTTGTCGCGCGTCACGGTCGCGTTTAGCGCCCAGCAGATGAGCAACCTGTACGGCATATCCCGCAGCAAACGCGCTGAGTACGCCCTCAAAAAGCCAGTTGGTCGTGCCCATCAGTCCCACCGAGGCCGAATCGTCAGCACCCAGTTGGCCCACCATCGCGGCATCAATGAATTGCATCACCATGGCCGAAGCATTGGCAAGAATCGCCGGCAGACTCAGGGTGAAAGTGAGTTGCAGCTGCTGCTTTAACGACAGCGGCTGACCTTCACGGATGAGCTGTAATAATGAATCTTTGCCCGAAGTAGCGGCCATTTGTAGGATTACCTATTAAATATAATGAGAGATGGTGTGATAAAAAGATGTCCCACTGTATGAGTGGAACATCTTTTTTATGACATAGTATGTCTGTGTCTAGAGAGATTACTTGCGGTGGATGGTCACGGCGCGGTCAAGCGATGCACACTTGGGACCATAGTTGGTCAAGTTGCCGTCGTTGATCTGAGTCTCAAGGCGGTTAGCGCTGACACCCTTGCTGACAAGTTCTTTCTTGACGGTAGCAACACGGCCCTTGCGCAGGCGGGTGTTGATCTGGTCGTTACCCGTGTAGTTGTCGGCCCAGCCAGTGAGCATGTAATCGCGGTTCTCGTTCTTCATCACCTCGGCAACTGCATTGACAACGTTGCGCTGAATGCCCAGCACGTCGGTGCGGTTGATGGGGAAGTAAACGGTAGCAAGAGGCTGATCGGCGGGTGCAGCAACGCTAGCTTCGGGCTTCTTCTCTAAGCACTTGCGCAGCTGCTCCTCGAGATCGCGGATCTTGCGGTTGGCATCATTCAGACGTGAGGTCAGGTCATCACCTTCAGCATCGGTGTATTTCCACTCGGGGCATACGGCCTGAACAGGTGCGTTCCACTCGCTCTTGCCAATCTTGTAAGCAATACCTACCAGCAGGTTGGGATACTCGTTCCAAGTCCTGTAGCCCATACCGGCACCGTCGGTGTGCTCCTGGATGAAGTCGAAGCGCATGTCGAGCAGCAGGTCGAACTTCTTGCTCAGCTCAAAGCTGTGGAGCAAACCAGAGTGGATGCTGTAGTTACGGCAGTGGTCGGTGTCATCGTTTGCACCATATTTCCAAGGACCGTCTGATACGGGGCGGGCACCACTACGTGCATATACCCAGTTAGCATCAGCACCAACGTAGAAAATCAAGTTGTAGAAACGGTGGGGCTTATAACCTGCCAGCCAGTTCGATACATTGAACAGCACATCACCGGTCAAACCAAAGTTGTTGAACTTGGTGGGAACATAACTACCGTTCTTGTAGGTACGAGGCCAGTTACGGTAACCCAGGGCAGCATAGTTGCCGGTCCAGGTTGCACCCTTCAACTGCTCGAACTCACCACCAAAACGCAAACCCAGCAGCGGAGAGAACCACTTACCAACGTGAAGGTTTGCTTTCGGGCCGATGCGGTGACGGATGGGGGCATTTGAATCATAGGGCGAGAAGAAAAGGCCAACACCACCTTCAGCGTCAATGAACCAATTGTCCCTCATGCGGTTGAACAAATAACCCTGAGAGGGATCTTCAACATACGTTACCTCCTGAGCATTGCTCGGGAGAAAGTAAGTCATGCACAGAAGCGTCAATAAAGCAATTTTTTTCATAATTTTTGTATATTTTATGATTAGTTATTATAATCGGTTTTTGAGGAGGGATTTTTGCCTCTTTTATCCTGCAAAAGTAGTCATTTTTCTGAACTCAACGAAATTTTTGCAGGAAAAAAAGCAAAAAAGTTAAAAAAACTTTATTTCTGTGACGAAACAATGCACTTGGCAACGGCCTCAGGGGTGAAGCCGAACTTTTCGTCTAAAACCTTATAGGGTGCCGAGGCTCCGAAATGATCTAATCCGAAAATGGTTCCTGTGGGAACCACGCTGCGCAACGTGCTTGGCAGACCAGAAGTGAGACCAAAGGCGGGAACACCTGTGGGAATGACGGTATTGCGATATTCGGTATCCTGATTGAGGAACAAGCCGATAGAAGGCACCGAAACAACTTGAGCCTTGATGCTCTGTTCTTTGATGATTTCGGCTGCAGCGATAAGTGTCGCAACTTCCGATCCGTTACCTACCAGCACGACATCGGGTTTCTCCTGCTTGATGACGATGTAACCGCCGCGTTCAGCGCCCAGCGCGTCGGCATATCGGTTGCCCGAAGCCGATGGCAGGTCGTCGATGTTCTGGCGCGAGAGAATGAGTGCTGTGGGGGTGAGGTTGTTCTCCATAGCCATCTTCCATGCTACCGAGGTCTCGGCTGCATCAGCGGGACGCAACACGAGCATGCTGTTACGACCATGGTGGTTCTTCAGCTCTTCCATGAGGCGGATTTGTGCTTCTTGCTCAACAGGCTCATGGGTGGGGCCGTCTTCACCCACGCGGAAGGCATCATGGGTCCAGATGAACTTCACGGGCAATTCCATCAATGCCGACAGGCGTGCTGCGGGTTTGATATAGTCGCTGAAGACGAAGAATGTGCCGCAGGCAGCGATGACGCCGCCATGCAGGGCCATGCCGTTGATAATGGCGGCCATTGCAAGCTCCGACACGCCGGCATGCAGAAACGCACCGCTGAAGTCATGCCTCTTGAAGGCTCCACGCACTTTCAGATAACCATCGGTCTTGTCACTGTTAGCGAGGTCGGCCGATGAAACAATCATGTTTTCGACACTCTTGGCGAGTGCAGCAAGTACGTTGGCCGAGGCTGCACGGGTGGCAATGCCGGGTTTGTGTTCGATGGCTGCAAAGTCCACCTTGGGAGCCTTGCCGTCAATGAAGTCTTGCAGACGTTTCATTGATTCGGGATTCTGCTGTGCCCACGCGTCGATGTCCTGTTGGCGTCGTTTGACGATTTCACGTTGCTCCTGAGCGCGCTGGGCATACAAATCGGCTGTTTCGGGGAATACAACCCAAGGATTCTCGGGGTCACCACCCAGGTTAGCTATGGTCTTGGCATAGTCGGCACCCGATTTGCTCAGCGGGTTGCCGTGAGTACTGCATTTGCCTTCGAAGTTTTCGCCTTCGGCGGTCACGCAACCACGTCCCATGATAGTATGGCCGATGATGATGGTGGGGCGCTCTGCCTCAACGAGAGCTTTGTCCAAAGCCTCGGCCAATGCAACAGGGTCGGTACCGTCGCACTCGATGACGTTCCAGTTCCATGCGCGATACTTCATTGCGGTGTCCTCGTTGCTCACAGCATCGCAATCGGTAGAAAGCTGCACCGTGTTGCTGTCATAGAACATGATCAGGTTGTTCAGTCCCAGATAGCCGGCGATGCGTGCCGCTTCTTGTGAAACACCCTCCTGCACGCCGCCGTCGCTGATAAAGGCGTAGGTTTTGTGGGCAAATACCTCGCTATAGTGTGTGGCAATGAAACGCTCGGCAATGGCTGCACCTACGGCCATCACATGGCCTTGTCCCAGTGGACCCGATGTGTTTTCCACGCCATGCTCTATATCAAGTTCAGGGTGACCGGGTGTGATGCTGCCCCAGGAACGGAAGGCCTTTAAGTCATCAGTAGTGTAGCGCCCTGCCAAATGCAGCACACTGTAGAGCATGGGTGACATGTGACCGGGATCCAGGAAGAAACGGTCACGGGCAAACCATGCAGGGTTGTCAGGGTCAGTGACTAAGTATTTTGAAAACAGGACATTGACAAAGTCTGCACCACCCATGGCGCCACCAGGATGTCCGGATTTGGCTTGTTCAACCATCGAAGCGGCAAGAATGCGGATGTTGTCTGCCGCGCGTGTCATCAGTTTGGAGTCGATCATAATTATAGAGGTTTTTAAAGTTTTCTAATCAACAAAAATACTGCTTTTATTTTAATAAGTAATGGTTGAGACTCACATTTTTTTTGCAAAAATGAAAAATGTGGTTGCACCATCGATGGTACAACCACATTGATGTGATTGGTTATCAGTGGATAACGGTTATTCTTCAGTCTTCTTGGTGGGTTTGCTGCCAATCAATGCATAGAACAGGATGTAGGCGGCGCAAGCCACGGGGATCCAATAACTGGACAGGATGCTCACCTTGTCGGCAACGACAGCTTGCAGGGCGACCATCACGGCACAACCAAATACCATCGTCATGAAGATGCCACTGGCTGCAGCAGTGTACTTGCCCAGACCCTCAACAGCCATGTTGAAGATACCGCCCCACATCACCGAGGTGCACAGTCCCACGAGAATGAAAGCGAATACACCCACGGGAACGGGAGTCCACATCACACTCAGGTTGCCCCAATCGATGCCGGGGACGCTCACCTTGACATCGGTGGGTGCGAACATGCCGAACAGCAAAAGCACCACAGCAATAGCGGCTACAACCGATACCATGGCACGGCTGCTCACCTTGCCGCCGATGGCACCGCCAATAGAACGACCGATGAACATCATCAGCCAGTAAACCGAGGCAATCAGCGCTGCAACACCTGCAGTGACACCGATTTCGGGAGTTTGCAGATAGGAAATCATGTAGGTGGGAGTACCGACCTCAACGCTCATATAAAGGAAGATGGCCAATGCACCAAGTGCAAAATGACGGAATTTGAGGGCTCCGGGGATAAGGCTCATCTCCATGGGCGCCTGTTCGGGTTCTTCGATCTTGGTGAACAAAAGCACAACAAATGCCACGATAAAGATGCCCAGTGCGATGAACATCGCCGGTGTGGCATCGGCAATCACGGTGTCCTTGGTGACCTCACCGATGAGTGCGCCCATCAGGATGTAAACGGCCACGGCTGCTGCCGAGTTGAATGCACCACCAATCTGGATGAGCTGGTTGCCGGTCTTGCCGCCACCGCCCAGCACGTTGAGCAGAGGATTAACAACAGTGTTGAGCATGCACATGCACATGCCGCTAATGAAGGCGCCCAGCAGATAAATCCAGTAAGCACCGCTACCACCGATTTGGCCGCTCAGGTACTCGATCACCAGACCGATGATACCCACGATGAGCGCAGCCAGTGCAGTCTTTTTGTAACCCATTTTTGTGATGAGCATTCCGCTAGGAATACCCATCAGCAGATAAGCGATAAAGTTGGCGTAGTTGCCGATTTGTCCAGCGGTTTCCGACGCGCCGAACTGATTCTTGACGATGGTTGCCATGGGTGAACACAGGTTGGTCACGAAGGCAATCATGGCAAACAGAGCGATCATCATGATAATCGCTGCCCATTGTTTGGATTTTTGAGCCATTGCTACAATAGTATTTTAATGATTAATAATTGTTCTTTCTTGAAAATTGCTGTCAAAAGTACAATATTTTTTAAAAACAAGCAACAGATGGCCGTTTTTTTCGGTCATCTGTCGCCAATTGCCGCTGATAAATACGGTTCCTGTCAATATTTTCGGGGACCGAAGATGGCGGTGCCGATGCGGACCAGCGTCGCGCCATACTTGACGGCGACTTGCCAATCGTCGCTCATGCCCATGCTCAACTCGTTGAAGTAGGGGCTCTCGTCAAAGCAGCCGTCCTTCAGGGTGATATAGGTGCGGCGCACCAGGTCAAATTCTTCGGCGACTTGTTCCATGTTGTCGGTCAATGACGCCATGGCCATCACACCGCATACATTCACATGAGGCAGTCCCTCGGTCAATTGACCTGCTTCACCAGCTTCCAGCACCTCATCGATACTGAATCCGCTTTTGGTTTCTTCCTGGGCTACATGCAGTTGCAGCAGCACGTCAACGGTGCGGTCGATGCGGGCTGCTTCTTTCTCGATGAGTTGAAGCAGCTTTACACTGTCCACACTTTCAATCACGCTCACATGGGGCATGATAGCGCGCACCTTGTTCTTCTGTAGGTGGCCGATGAAGTGCCAGCGGATATCCTTAGGCAGTAAAGGTGCCTTAGCGATGAGCTCTTGGGCGCGATTCTCGCCGAAGAACCTCTGCCCGGCATCATATGCCTCCTGCAATTCTTCAACAGGATGGAATTTTGACACGGCGACAAGATGCACGCCTTCAGACAGTTGTGCCGTTACCTTGTCAAGACGTTCCTTGATGGTTGACATGATGGTGATGATTTAATCTTGGTTCTGTGCTTTTTGGCGTGCTTCACGGTCGGCACGGGTTTCGCTCAAGTCAACGGGAAAGACATCCATGATGGCAGTCTCGACAATAGAGGCTATCTCAAAATCGGCCATTGTGTCTTTCATGCCTTCCATGAAGGTGGCAAGTGCACGTTTGAAGTCACTCGCCTGTACGAGCTGATAGCTGGCTGTGCGTTTCTCGACGGCGGTTTTCTCGTCGATGGTGATGAAATTGGTCTTTACTTTGTACCAACGGTCACCTGTCTCGTCATAGAAAATATCGCTCAAGTTCACGCGTTTCACGGCATCAACTTTGAACTCACCCGAGATGTAAGGCTGCATCTTGTCGGTGATGCGAGCCTCTGCTTCGGTGAATGACAGGGCATCTACCAGATAAGGTTCTGAAACGGTTTTCTGGACACCGTTTTCCATCATGCGGTCATACTTTACTTTGCATTCAAACCACTGTGACATAATTTATTATAAATCTATTTCTAAAGTGAATATATAAATAATTTTCGTGATTAGTCGCCTGCTTTTGGCAAGCAGGCGTTTTAATTACCGATCACAATACTCAAACCATCAGTAACAAAGCGGATTGGACCACTTTATGAACTGAAGATTTACATTAAAGTTCTTCTTGAAATTCGTTCCTCCATTGCTTGGTTAATGAGCTGTTTGCGCGCTGAATAATATTCATACACAAAACGCTCCATCACTAATTCAACGGGTTCAATCTCACGACCCTTGAGCAGGCTTGCAGCCTGTCCGATTTCAAGTTCGCCGTTCTCGACGTCGCCTTCAAAGATGCCTGTGCGGGTCTTGCCGATGCCGATGAGTTCAAGCAACTCTTCTTCGGTGGCTCCACGGTTTTCGGCTTCTTGCACGGCGTTCTGAAAAGCGTTTTTCACCAGTCGGGTGGGCGATAATTTCCTGAAATGGAGCAATGTGCCGCCTTCGTCAAGGTTAAGGCACAAGCGCTTGAAGTTCTCGTGTGCCGAACTTTCCTTGGTCAAGGCAAACAAAGTGCCGATTTGAACACCGTCGGCACCCATAGCCTCAACTGCCAGCATCGCGTCACCAGTGGCTATACCTCCGGCGGCGATGAGTGGCAGGTCGGTGACGCGGCGCACAGCAGGAATCAGGCACATGGTGGTCGTTTCTTCCTTTCCGTTATGTCCGCCAGCCTCAAAACCCTCGGCCACGACAGCATCAACTCCTGCTTCTTCGCACTTGGCGGCGAATGTTGATGACGAAACCACATGGGCCACTTTAATGCCGTGTTTGTGCAGCCAGTCGGTCCATTTCTTGGGACTGCCGGCCGAAGTGAACACGACCGGTACCTTCTGCTCGGCGATGACTTCCATCAGCTCTGCAGCTTGGGGGCGCATGAGCGGCACGTTCACGCCAAAGGGGTAGGGTGTTGCCTTGCGGCACTTGATGATGTGATCACGCAATTCTTCGGGAGTCATCGACCCGGAGCCGATCAGTCCCAGTCCGCCAGCATTGCTCACTGCTGCAGCAAGTTCCCAACCGCTGCACCACACCATACCACCTGAAATCACCGGATAGTCGATTTCAAACAGTTCGGTGATTCTTGATAACATTGCCATAATTTAATCTTTTTCAGGTATATGAGAATGAAGTAGAAACTAGGGAATCAAAATCAAATGATTCCGAAGGCTACATCCATCATCTGCGTGAAATTGTTCTGGCGCTCCTCGGCGGTAGTCACCTCACCGGTCACCAGCGAGTCGCTGATGGTGCACAAGCACAGGGCACGAGCTCCGCAGCGTGCAGCGTTCATGTACAGTGCGGGGGCCTCCATCTCTACGGCGAGAACACCCATCTTCTGCCACTGGTCGGTGTCGGGGGTGTCATCGTAGAAGACGTCCGATGAATACACGTTGCCCACCTTGTAGCGATAACCCAGTTCTTCGGCTTTCTCTACGGCGGCGCGCAACAGACCGAAGTCGGCTATCGGAGCATAGACGCCAGGCAGATGGAACTGCATGGCATAGGCGCTGTTGGTGCAGGCGCCCATCGCCATCACCAGGTCGCCGATGTGCAGGTCGGGATGCATCGAGCCAGCCGAGCCCACGCGGATGATGGTCTTCACATCATAGAAGTTGAATAACTCGTAGGAATAAATGCCTATTGAGGGAATGCCCATGCCGTGACCCTGAACCGAAATGCGTTTGCCTTTATACATACCGGTGTAGCCCAGCATGCCGCGCACTTGGTTGTAAAGAACAGGGTTCTCCAGATAACGTTCGGCCATCATCTTGGCGCGCAAGGGGTCGCCAGCCATAATCACTGTGGGTGCAATCTCGCCATATTTGGCGCCGATGTGCGGAGTAGGTGTTTTGTCTGCCATATTGTTATAATTTATTAATGTAGTCTAACTGCAAAGGTAAGGAGTTTTTCCCACATTTCCCAAATATAGTGCGATTATTTTACATGCCAATAATTATTTGCTTGATATGTTGTCCCAATGTCAGATAATGTGTAAATTTGCAAGATGTAATTAATGTCTGACAAAATGGAAAATGAGTCTGGGAAAAAGCGTTTCTCTCTAAAAAAGAGAATTCTAATTGCATTTGGTGTCCTTCTGGCATTGATTATCGCTGCCGTGTTGACAGTTGCATGGCCGTTATTGAATCCCAAAACTTACACTTCAGCGGACGCTATTGCCGACATTGATTCGCTGGTCGTTTATATCGAGCGTGTTCATCCTGACCCTTACCGGCAATTGAGCAAGGAGTCTTTTTATGAGGCTGTCAAACAAACCAAGCAGCGTTTGTCGTCAAAGGAGAAAGTGACTCCTCTGGAGTTCTATTACGAGGCCTCTCGTTTGGCTGCAATGTTCAAAGAGGGGCATCTGTCAGTTCAGTCGGATTTCTTTTTTGAGCGGAACTTGAAACTGTTTCCTTATTTCACGGCTTTTCGACTTGAACCGGGAACTCATCGCCTTTTCTTGAAGATAGATGCCGAAATAGGAGGACATGCGTTCGTTGCGGGTGATGAATTACAAGAAATCAACGGAAAATCTGTTCGTGAGATTGTGGAAGGGGCGCTTGAATGTGTTTCAGGTGAGAGCGATGGATTTCGTTGTGCACAGGTTGAAGAATATTCCGGCATTCCCGACATCATCAACATTTGGATAAATCAGAACATGCCTGCCGATGTGTATCGGGTGAGGATAAGCACGGCAAGTGGTGAACAAAAAAGCGTCGATGTGGAATCGGTAGGCCTGTTGAAGTGGTTCAAAATGAATCATGAACAGACTGTCGATGAATCTTTACGGGTCAAAGCTCCGTTTGAAAGTAAAATGCTTAATGATTCTACGCTACTGTTCAGCTTCAATGAATGTGTGACCGATGGGCTGAAGGAATTCTTGAGTGATATGTTCGCCAAAGCCAAAGCCGATGGTGTGCGATACCTAATCATTGATAATCGTTATAACACTGGTGGTACTACCGAGGCTGGAGACGAGTTATGTCGCTATCTGACTGATGAGCCATTTATCTCGGTTTCCAAGGTGGTGGTGCGCTTCTCCGAACCCATCCGCACACTGGAACGCGAATACTTGGATGGCGTGATGCCGCCTCGTGACACTATCGTGACCAGAACTTTCGATCCTGCCACCTGGTGTCAGCCCTATGGTCCTGATAAGCGCTTCAATGGTGAGGCTTATCTGTTGAACAGTTATCTCACTTTTTCGGCAGCTACCGACTTCGCATCACAATTCGCCTATTTCAAGATGGGAACCATTATTGGCGAGGAGACTGGTGGAATGACGGTGTCTTCGGGTGACATCATTTCTTTGAAACTGCCCAATACAGGCATGAGTGTGGTCTTGCCGTTTAAATTGTTCTGCAACATCGGTGCCGATGAAAACGCTCCAGTCCAGGGTGTGAAACCCGATGTCGAGGTTGCGTCCGGTAAAGCACTTGACATAGCGCTCGATTTGATACAAAAAGGCAAGTGAGAGCTGTGGCGATATTAATTGATTGAAAAAGAATAAACTAAATAAGATATATGAGGAATATTATTTTGATGATTTGCATTTTGGTCTCCTTGTTCCAGACCAATGCTCAGGACTTTATTTCATGCAATGAATGTGAGCGGACTGTGGGTGACAGTTCCGCCGTTCAAGAAGTTCTTGAAGAGCAGATTCCACTTGTTGAGGCTGTGGCAAATCCAATTGACAACCCTGTGACAGAAGACAACTCATGTCTTGCCGTTACCGAAAACGGCGAACACCACTTGACTTTGTTGCCTCCAAGGTCAACAATGGCATTCAATAACGATTCGTCAAAGGTGTTGCAAGGAGCCTATGAGCCGCACCACGGCATGGATTTTCGCTTTTTCAAGATAGTGACGAATCCTAATACCAAGCCATACAAATTCTTGGATGACCAGACCTGGACGGGCATTCCTGTATTCCTGTCAGGCATGATAGCCAAAGCCGAGAAAACGGCCTTCCGTCAGGACTACAACAATAAAAACACCTTGATCAGGCTTGTCAAGTATGATTTTCACAGCGAGGTGGATAATTACACTCAGTTTGCCCCTCTGGTGTTGACTGCTGGTTTGCATTTGGCAGGAGTGGAAGGTCGAAGCGACTGGCCGCGTCTTCTCGCATCAGGAGTGATGTCGGGTGTTGTCATGGCTGCTTTCGTCAACAGTATCAAGTACACGACCAGCGAGATGCGCCCCGATGGCACGACGCGCAATTCGTGGCCCAGCGGACACACGGCAACGGCATTCATGGCGGCAACTGTCCTGCACAAGGAGTACGGTATGACGCGTTCGCCCTGGTACTCGGTGGGCGGCTATGCCGTAGCAACCGCTACGGGTGTGATGCGTGTGCTCAACAACCGCCATTGGGTCAGCGATGTGCTCTCGGGCGCTGGAATCGGTATCCTGTCCACCGAATTGGGTTACGGCATATGCGACCTGTTGTTCAAGGGGCGTGGTTTGCTGCGCAACGATTTGAGTTATCATGCCGATTTGCGCACTCAACCATCTTTCTTCTCCATCTCGATGGGTATTGGATTGGGCAACAAGAATCTGGAATTGCCTGCATTCGAGTTCACGATGCCGACCGAATTATTTGGTGATGATTATGAGACGTTTTCGTCTGAACCCTTACATCTCAATTTCCGCTCGGCGACGGTGGTAGGGGCCGAGGGCGCCTACTTCTTTAACCCTTACATCGGCATTGGCGGACGTTTGCGCGTCAAAGCTACACCCATCAATGGCTGGAGTCAGTTCCGGCTCAGTGAGGAAGAAGGAATCAATGGGTTACTGGAAAGCGATCCCGATCTTTCTCAGGCAATGGGCAAAGTCGAACTGGTGATTGAGAGCGACCACATCACCGAGTTTGCGGCTGATGCTGGTTTGTACTTCAGCCTGCCATTGTCCTCTCGTTTCGCCCTGGGTTCCAAATTGCTTGTGGGTCGCAGTATAATGGATGATATCTACATTAAGGGTATTTATAAAGGAGAACAGCTCGATGTCAACTTTTTCGGCGACGATATGTTCACACCTAATGGCCAGTATACAGACTATGAATGGGACTATATCGATTTGGGCGCGAGCAACTCGATGAAATATGGAACAGGCCTCTCCTTGACCTATGCGCACAAGAATTCTTTTTCATGGCGTGTCTTCTGTGACTATGACTATGCTCGCAAGACCTTTACGGCTAAATATCACCCCTTTGGCGTGATTGAGGGCGCATCTCCTGACACTGTTGAGTTTATGAAAATCTTAGATTTTGACTTGAGCCAGCCGGTTGTGTCGTCAGCTAAAAAGACGCTCCATCAGTGGGTGCTGGGTGCAGCACTTTGTGTGTCTTTCTGATTTCATGATGAAAAATAACTGAAAATCACTTTGTTTGTTTCTGTTCAAGAAAAAAGCAGTACCTTTGCAGCCGTTTTTTATTGATAATTATGAGAATGTGATATGATTAAGATTAACCCTAAGAGAAAGTTATGGCAGGAAATGCTTGCCTATGCCCTGCTCACCATCGGTAGTCTGTTGTTCGCAGTTGGCGACGTGATGTTCGTGAACCCTTACTTGATGGCACCTGGTGGAACCTATGGTCTGTCTAACGTGTTCAACACGCTGTGGCCCTGGAAGATTTCGTTATATGCCATCTGCATGGACATTCCTCTACTCATTATCGGTACATGGATTTTGGGCCCGAAGTTCGGCATTAAGACCATCGTCTCGACAGCGCTGATCTTTGTGTTTACCTTTATCCTTGAGAGTTGGTGGGGCTACAATCCGGTAATTCACGATGGTGCTATCACCGCAACAGCCGACCCCTCAATGGTCAAGTCGATGGTTGAGATTCCTCATCATGGCGGTTGGTTCCATCCCGACTATTTCCTCAATACCGTGGTGGCCGGAATCATTTACGGTCTTGCCATCGGTCTGATTTTCCGCTCGGGAGCTACTAGTGGCGGTTCGGATATCATCTCGATGATCATTCACAAGTACACCAAGATCTCGCTGGGTACACTCGTCATGATTGTTGATGGCATTATTACCTTGAGCACTCTTGTTGCCTTTGGTGACATTCGTCTGCCCATTTACTCTATCATCATCATCTTCATCGAGGGTAAGGTGATTGACCTCGTGGTCGATGGTATGAAGAGCTATAAGACGATGTTCATCATCACCGACAATGCCGAGCAGGTGCGTGACTACATCATCAACGACATCAAGCGCGGCGGAACGCTCATCACGGGCAGCGGCCTTTACAAGGGCACCGAGCGCAAGATGCTCTACGTCACTCTCGATCGTTCCGACATGATTAAGCTGCGCTCTGTGCTTTACCACATCGATCCGCATGCGTTTGTCAACATCATGGAGAGCAACGAGATTCTGGGCGAAGGCTTCCGTCGCCTTCCCAAGGAGTAACTGATTAAAACGATTTAAAATAACAACGGGGTTTTGAGCCCCGTTGTTATTTTAAAAATGAGTGTTGATAACAGACAGTTCTTATCCGCAATCCCAGCAATAGTAAAGACGGGTGAAGTCTCGGGCGGCGAGGTCTTCATGGTTCACGAAGATGTAACCGCTGCCCATGTCACCCCACATGACCAGTTCCTTCCGGTCCACGTCCGAGAATTGTGAATCAAGTTGGAACAGCAGCGTGTCGTGAGTCGCGATGTCACGTCGTGCGTCCTCTTGTGAGAACACAGGATATCCCAGCATCTGGTGGCGTGGACGTTTCATGCCCAGGTGCTGCTCAAAATACAGGCAATCTTCATTGCTCAAGTATTGATACCACATCTTGTCGGTGTGCTTCACCCCCGTGATTTCCTTCACGATGTCAAAGAACAGTCGGTTGAAGCGACCGTCATTCACTCCCATTACGGTTTCTTCTTTCACCACATCGAGAGCAATCTCGCGCTTGACGGGCGTGAACATCTCTTCCACCGAGGCATGAGTGGGCGCATCGGGCAGGGTAGAGTAGGCAGTCACTTCTTCATGATAGACAACGGCAAAACCGCTACCGTCTTCATTGTAGTTGCCTTGGCAACCGTACATGCGCTCGGGGTTTATGCTGATGAACCACTGCAACATCCCCATCTCGGGCAGAGGTGCTTTCAATCCCGCCTCAGCACAGTTGATCTGCATGAGCAACATCATTTTATTTCCTCGCTCATCTGTGGGGAAATCTTTATCAGTTGGCCAATAGGGTTTTCCGCCGATTTTGCTTCCCGTGATAGAGGCCTCACGTTCTTCGTTAAGCACCAATCTATAGTGTTCAGTAGCAGTCCGCTTGGCAATCTCCTCGGCAATGTACAACGCACGTTCACTCACTTGTTCCATATCAACAGTATCTTTATTGTCTTCAGTACCTAACCATTAAAACCTAACGCCTAAAACCTATAGCCTAATGCCTGACATAAAACCCCTCAATATTATTGATGCACGGACAGGCACGGCTGTCTAGGATGCGTACGCGCCACTCCTTGGCCGTTTTCTCGGCAAAGCGCACGAGACGTTTGTAACCGATAGTTGTCGTTTCTTCATCAACAATCACTGGCACCCAATGACCACAGCACGTCTTGTACTCGATGACAAACGCCTTAACGCGCTGGCCCAACGGGATATATTCTTGCAGCATGATGCAGTTGAGCGTCACGTCCTTCTTGGTTTTAATCTCGATGTCGGCAGTGGTAACATCGTCACCAGGCGCCCAATAGGTGTCCCAATCACCGTCACCCATCATTGAAGCATCAAAACGTTTATTGCGCGTGTCTGATGTGCTGAACTTTGCTTTTTCTAACAGGTTGTGGCTCAACTCACGGTTGATGCGCTCATGCCAGGCAATGAGGGTCGCCGAGTCGGTGGGATGGATCAAACCCTCCCGGTCCACAGGGAAATTCAACAGGAATGTGCCGTTGTGACCCACACTGCGGTAGTACAGGTCAACCAATTCGTCAACCGACTTGACCTTGTCATCCTCACTTTCGTGATAGAACCATCCCGGACGAATGCTGGTATTGCATTCGCTGGCGCACCATGCGTCACCGTCGGCATGGCCCGATTGTAGTTCCTCATATTGGGGGTAGCCAGGATAAACCTCATTGATGCGCAGGAAGGACCAGTTTGTCGGGTTGGCATAGCCTTTCTCGTTGCCCACCCAGCGGCAGCCGGGGCCGCCATCCGAGAAAATGACAGCCTTAGGCTGCAGTCGGTTCACAATGCCCCATGCCTTGGGATAGTTGTAATAGGTGCTGCGGTCAATCTCTCGCTTCTCGCTTGCACCGCCATACCATCCGTCACCGCCATTGGCGCCGTCAAACCACACTTCAAACACGTCGCCATACTGGGTCATCAGTTCCTCCAGTTGGTTGTAATAATAGATGACATATTCTGGTGTGCCGTAACTGGCCTGTTGCCGATCCCATGGCGAGAGATAGACGCCAAACCTGATTCCATACTTCTTGCATGCTTCCGACAATTCACGCACCACGTCGCGCTTGAAGGGCGAATTGGCCACGCTATAGTCAGTATATTTCGAGGGCCACAGGCAAAAGCCGTCGTGGTGTTTGCAAGTGAGTATAACACCTTTCATGCCACCTTTGACGAGCGTTTGCACCCATTGCTCGCAGTCCAGTCGGGTGGGGTTGAACACTTCGGCAGGCGTGTCACCATACCCCCATTCCTTGTCAGTAAACGTGTTGGGCCCGAAGTGTATAAACGCATACGTCTCCAACCGTTGCCAGGCAACCTGCGCCTCGGTCGGCACTGGCCCAACAGCATCAGGAGCCTTACTGTTATCAGCCACAGCACAGCTGATTCCCAGCAGGGATGTCATTATCAATAGGATAAGTTGCTTCATAGGTCGAATCAATTAACCAGTTTCACAGTGTCGCCCAAGGTGACTTTCTGCTGCTTGTAGAGCAAGCCAAGGGCTTTTTTGAAGTCTTTCTTGCTGCACTGGAAGGCATTGTTGATGTCATCGGGTCCGCTCTTGTCTGTGAGGTTCATTTCACCGTTATGTGCCTTGAGGTAGTCAATGATGCGGTCGGCTAGATCGTCCACACGCATTTTTTCGATTTTGGCCAAAGTGACATCCACTTTACCGTCGGGGCGCACCTGCTTGACGAAGGCGGTCAACCGGTCACCCACGTTCACATCCTGATAGGTTTCGTTCTGGTAAATCTGTCCCCAGTGAGCATTGTTGACAATGACGCGGTATCCCAGATCGCTGCGCTGGACCACAAGCACCTCCACTTTTTCGCGGTGATAGTAGTCGGGTTCAGTGCGGTTGAGGAACTTGGCGAGTTTGGCGCTGGCGACTATACGGTGGCTGGCCTCATCGAGGTAAACGCGCACGATGTAGCTGCGACCGGCTTTCATGTCTACGCGCTGCTCGCTGAAAGGTACCAGCAGGTCCTTGGCCACCAGGATGGTTTCTCCCTCTTTCATCTCGGGCGTGAGGTAACGTTTGGGCAACAATACCTCGTGGGTGTCATCATCAATCAGATAGGCGCCGAAATCCACCATGCGGTTGATGCGCAACTCGTTGTATTCTCCAATCTTCATTGTCTTAATATTTTTTGCAAAAATAATGTAAGTCAAGGACAGAACAAAATGAAAATGCAATTTTTCATTTTTTGTCTCTCGGCATTGCCCGTTTTTTTGAATCTCATCAAAAAAATCCATTCCTCAAGTTGCTTATTGATAAATTTGTACTAATTTAGCAAGATTAAAAACATATTACCAAGCGAAATGATGATGAAAACCAAGTCACTCACATTATTTATATTATTGTCAATCACGGCAATACTCTTCTCTTGTGGCAAGAATTCAAAGGCCAACAAGGGTGATGGCCAACCTGCGGTCATGGTGAAATCCAAGCAGTTGAATGACAATTCATCTTTCACGATGTCAAATGGAGAGCGCTGTACCATCACGGCCGATGCCGTCATCGATTATCCGGTGAGTGCTGGTGAAGGTATGTCGGTCGACAGTCTGCAGCGGTTGTTTGCTGCCTATGTGCTTGAGTCGGGTGACTCGTTGTCGCTTCAGGAGGCCATGCGTCAAGTGGTAGCCAACAGTATGCACCAGTATGATTTCATGCAGGAGCCGGTGAACAAGGACGAGGCTGACGAAAGTGAGGATCTCACGACGCTCAAGTATGCGACCAGCACGCGCATCGCACCGATATATAACAAGAACGGGGTGGTGACTTTTGAGCGTGTCGACGTCGTGAAAAAGAATGACAAGGTGACTTCAATCACCCATCGCTACTACAACTTTGATGTCGAAACTCAGACCTTTATTGACGTGAACCGCCTGTTCCGCGACGATGCGGTTGCCGATGTGTGCCAGTTGCTCAAGCAACAACTGCTCGCCCAGAATAATGTCGCGGGTAATGAGCAACTCAACGACCTCGGCTATTTCAATGTCGAGAACATCATGGTAACCCGCAATTTCTATTTTGACGACAAGGGTGTGACGTGGAGCTATTTGCCCAATGAATTGGCTGTTGAAGCAGTTGGAGAACCCAAGATCACGATTCCCTATGGTGATTTGGAATCCAGCCTGTGTGAGAACAGCATCATTGACCGTTTGAAATGACACAATGGAACATATTCTGAAATATTTCCCCGAACTCACCGATGTTCAACGCAACCAGTTAGCACAACTGGAAACCCTCTATCCAGAGTGGAATGCCAAGATCAACGTCATCTCTCGCAAGGATATTGAGAACTTGGAAGTGAATCACATTCTGCACTCGCTTGGTCTGGTCAGGTTTGTCAAGTTCACGCCGGGCACACGGGTCATGGACCTGGGGACCGGAGGCGGTTTCCCTGGCATTCCGTTGGCGGTTTATTGCCCCGATGTGACATTCCATCTCGTGGACCGCATCGGCAAGAAACTTAAGGTGGCGCAAGACATTGCCGAGCGCATCGGGCTCACCAATGTCACTTTCCAACATGGCGATGTCAAGGAGGTCAAAGGCAAATTTGACTTTGTTGTGAGTCGCGCAGTGATGGATCTGGGTGACATGGTGCCCCTCGTGAAACGCTTTATCGATAGCGAGGATCGCAATGCTATACCCAACGGGCTCCTGTGCCTCAAGGGCGGAGACTTGAGCGGTGAAATTTCAAAATACCGCAACAAGGTGCTTATTGATGAGCTCTCCAGTTATTTCAAAGAAGAATTTTTTAAAACCAAAAAAGTATTGTATCTGCCGTTATGATCAATGCTACAATGATGACCGTCAATCTTTTTGGCGAAAACCTGTATATCCTGTGGGATGAGAAAACTCGCGATGCAGTGGTTGTTGACCCGGGCATGATGCGCGATGCCGAGCGCGAGATGGTGACTAATTTCATCGAGGGTCAACACCTCAACGTTCAGCACATCTTGCTCACCCACATGCACATTGACCACATCACTGGTGCACGATGGCTCGCCGGGCAGACTGGCGCCGACGTGTGCGGTAGCCCATATGATGCACAACTGGGCTTGGAACTGCCCGAGCAGGTGGCACAGTTCCATCTCAAGATAGAATGTGAGCCGTTAGTCATCGACCGTGAACTCCAGGATGGTGACATGATTCCCTTGGGTGACGAGTTGATTCAGGTGCTTCACGTTCCTGGCCATAGCCCTGGCGGATTGGCTTTTTATCTGCCTCAAAGTGCATTGCTCATCAGTGGGGATACCATCTTCAACGGCAGTGTGGGGCGCACCGACCTAATGGGCGGCGACATGGCGCAACTCATCAACAGCATCCACGAGAAGATTCTCCCATTGCCCGATGAGACCGTCATCGCCTCGGGCCACGGTCCAACGACCACCATCGCCGACGAGAAACGCATGAATCCCTTCCTGTAAAAAATGAGGAGATTGCCGATTTCGGCAATCCTCCCCATCGCTCATTTCGTTGTTTCGCTGGAATCATAAGGCGATGGCCACGCCCAGCATCCAGGTGTTTTTGATTTCGGGACCGTAGCCTTTCTTGAACATGTCACAGGGGCTGTAGCGGCAGTAAATGCCGATGCGATTATAGGACAAAGCGCCATAGACATCAAAGGTCAGTTTGTTCTGCTTGATTCCGCGGTAAGACACGTCGTAGTGGGTCTTGTTGACCTTATAATGAGTGTTGCATTTGGCATAAACGTTCCAGTTCATGGTTCCGCCCAGTGTGAAGTGGAATTTTTTCCCTAAGAACTGCTGAAATTGGAGCGGAAACTGGATAGCCCTGACCGACAGGACCGATGAACGGTCAGCAGTGCCCTCGGGATAAGAGTCGATGCCCACAATGTTGGTCACTTCATCCATGACAAAGCAATTGGGTCGCTTGAGCGAGAAACGTTTGTTGTCATAGCCCACGCCAATCGAGAATTGCTGCCCGTGCAGGGTGTTGTAATTGAGGCTGGCAAAATTGAGGATACCCCAGTTGAAGCTGTTGTTGACCAGATCATAGGAAGTGCCGAGCCCTGCTCCGAAGTATAATCCTGAACAAACAATGCTCCAGTGGTACTCCTTATTGCTGCTTTTCATGAACGGCAGATTCAGCTCCCAGTCGGTGGACTGCGAAGTGTGAACCGTGTCGTTTCCCGAGTGTTGCATCTGATAGGTGTAACTGTAATCCTCTTTTTCTTTTGATCCAATCACCTTTACCAGTGAGCCTGTCGGTGTCTCGGTGATGATGACTTGGTTGGGCTGCTCGATGACGGTCACTGTATCGGGGGCCGTGGCATGTGCTTGCGACATGGCAAGCATAGTTGCAAATAAAAGTACGATCTTTTTCATTTCCTTATGTTTTTGTTTAGTGATTATTTACGAATGAGTTTCTTGATTTCATCTGGGCTGGCAAGCCCTTCCATATAGATGAGCGTCACGATGTTTTTGGGAGATTTGCGAGCCAGGTTCTGATTCAAGTAGAAGATGTAGCGATTGTCGCGTTTACTCTTTTTCATCGTGTAGAAGCCGTAATAGAGTTGACCGTTGCGGTATTCAACTTCTTTGTCGACAGCTTGTACACCGTCTTTTACAACCAGTCCTTCAACAAGTTCAGCCTGGTTCTTGTCTGTCAGGCTCAGGCTGTGATAGACGGTCAATCCGATTTCGCGGGCCTGAACTCCGGTGACGATAATTTCGGTGGCGCCAGCCGCTTTTTTGTATCGCCCGTCAAAAAGGCGGTTGATATTCAATCCCACCTGCGCCATTGCTGTCGATGCAAACAGCATGCAGATCATCATGATTGTTGTAATCCGTTTCATATCAGTAGGTTTTTTAATTATTATCCAGTTCAAGGGCTTCACCCAGGTTTGACAGTTGAGCTGACATTCCGTTTGATGCCTCGTCCATTGCGTTGAGGTCATTTTCGATAAGCGCGAGCACGGCATCATCATTGTTGATGGTCTTTCCGTTGACATAGGCGATGCACATGTTGTTCGTGTTTTCCTGATAGTGCCACAAGGCAAAGACTCCAGTGCCAAGGATGATTGCGATGCTGGCAGCGATACCAATGGCGCGGATCCGTGGACTTTTTTGTGTCACGCGCTGTTGTTGCTGACAATGGGCGACGAAATAGCCCATTGTGAAGCGAGCCTCGTCGATGGTCTCACTGCTCCAGGTGCAGTTGGCGAGAGTTTTGCGCAGTAGCTGCTCCTCCTGAACGCTGGTCTCGCCGTCAAAGTAGCGGTCGATGAGTTGCTCCAGCTCGGCTTGGTTTGTTATGTGATGAAAAGTATTCATGCGTTCATCTCCTTTATTCTTGCTTGGTAAATTTCTCTCACGCGTTTGCGTGCTCGGCTCAGTTCCACCCGCACATTGGCGGCTGTCATGTTCATGCGGCTGGCGATGTCTTCAAACTCCATTCCCTGCATCTCGCGCATGTCAATGATCATTTGCTGGCTTCGTGACAGGTCGTTGTCAATGATTTTGCGCACTTGTTGATAAGCAAGGCTGCTTTCGTTGTCTGTTACTTCATCAACGGTCTCAACTGCTTGCTCAACAGGGACAACCGTGCGATGACTGTTGCGGCGTGCCATATCGATGCTCGTTGTGCGAACGGTCATCATTCCGGCGCCCTGGGCATGTCGGGCACTCTCAAATCGTCCCCGTTGCTGCCACAGTTTCACGAAGGCATCCTGTACCGCATCGGCGGCATCGTCACGGTTGCCCGTGATGCGCTCGGCCAGCGAGAGCATTTGCTCCCTCAGTGCAGTAAATGCGCTTGTGATGCGGTCAGATTGTTTCATTGCGATCTCCGTTTCTGTTTAATAAACGCAGAACAAAGCTATTTGTAACAAATAATCATAAAAAAAACGAAGAACCCAACATCTTTGGGCTCTCCGTTATTATTCAGTATTCTCTATCAATTAAAGACCAAGGGTGAGACCCAGGGTCCAGGTGTTCTTGATTTCAGGACCGTATCCTTCCTTGAAGAACTTGCTGGGGGTGTAACGGCAATAGACGCCGAATCGGTTCCATGAGAGAGCGCCCATGAAATCGAAGTTCACCTTGTTCTGCTTGAGGTTCTTGTACTTGGTGTCATATTCCACTTTGCTCATCTCGTAGTGGTTGTCCACGCGAGCATAGGCGTTCCAGTTCAGAATGCCGGCAACTGTGATGTCAAGTTTCTTGACGATCTTTTGGGAGAACATCAAGGGGAATTGAACGGTCCAGTAGTTCAAGTTTGACGTGCGGTCCTTGATCTCATCAATGAAGAGGGAGGGGTAGGTGCCAATGGTGACAATCTGATCGTTCTCGCCACGCTGAAGCATGTGAGGGCGTTTGAAGCTGTAAGAGCGATGGTGGATACCCACACCCAACGAGATGTTCTGACCGTGCAGGCTGTTATAATTGACGGCAGCGAAGTTGAGCAAACCAATCTCGAAACTGTTGTTAATCAAGTCCAGGCTGTGGTTAACGCCCATACCGAAATAAAATCCGTTGGTCATGATTGACCAGTGAGTTGTGCTCTCGTCATCGTTCTTGAAGGGATGCTGGTATACTGA
Source organism: uncultured Bacteroidales bacterium (assembly GCA_902784675.1). Taxonomy (GTDB): domain Bacteria; phylum Bacteroidota; class Bacteroidia; order Bacteroidales; family Muribaculaceae; genus Sodaliphilus. Next base: position 27,764 of record CACZVR010000026.1, read on the forward strand.
CTCTCCGTCTTCATCGGCTGCAACGGTCGGGGCCTCAACTGCAGAAGCACTTTCACTATTAACGGCAGCATCGGTAGCTGCGCTCATCTGTACCATGGTAAACATGGCAGCAATAATTAAAGCAATTTTCTTCATAATAATTTAAAATGTTATACTTGTATGAATTTTGGCCGCAAAGGTAGTCAGTTTTTTTGATTTGTGCAAGACTCTGGTTTCAATCATCAAGATTCATCACCTTGGCAAACCGCACTTGGCTCTTGTAGACAGGGAAGTTCAAGGTGAGGATGACACCATTCTCGATAGTTGCTTGCACATCCTTCTCTATCGGTTCCATGGTGGCGTCTATCCAGGTTGCGTCATAGTTCCCGCTGAAGATGGTCTTGGTCATGTGACCCTTCAACATCCCCTCGTGCCACATCGATTTCTTGACCTGT
>CACZVR010000027.1 GCA_902784675.1 uncultured Bacteroidales bacterium
AATGCCGGCAGTGTGGAGGAGGTGATTTTCACCCGCGGTACCACCGAGGGAATCAACTTGGTGGCATCCTCCTTCGGTCAGATGCTGGAGACTGGCGACGAAATCATCGTCACGGTGATGGAACATCACAGCAACATCGTGCCTTGGCAACTCATCGGGCAGCGCAAGCGCATTACCCTGCGGGTCGTGCCCATCAGCGACAGTGGTGAGGTGGATATGCAGGCCTTTGAGGACTTGTTCAGCGACAGCACCCGCTTTGTCGCCTTGGCACATGTCTCTAACGTTTTGGGCACGGTCAACCCTGTCAAACAGATGATTGCCATTGCTCACCGTCACGGCGTACCTGTGCTCATCGACGGTGCGCAGGCCGCACCCCATGTTGCTGTTGACGTGCAGGACCTGGATTGCGACTTCTATGCCTTCTCCAGCCACAAGATGTATGGACCTGCCGGTGTGGGTATCCTCTACGGCAAGCGTGCATGGTTAGAGAAAATGCCGCCTTATCAGGGTGGGGGAGAGATGATCGGGCAAGTGACCTTCGAGCGCACCACCTTTGCCGAGTTACCCTTCAAGTTCGAGGCCGGAACGCCCGACTTTGTGGACATCGCGGCTTTTGGCGCTGCCATCGATTACATCAAGGGCCTGGGGATTGACAACATCGCAGCCCATGAGCATGAGTTGCTCACGGCAGCCGTTGAGGGCCTCAAGACGATTGACGGCATCAGGTTCTTTGGCACAGCGCCCGGCAAGAGTGGCGTGGTGTCCTTCCTGGTGGGTGACATCAACAGCTATGACATGGGATTGCTGCTCGACAAACTGGGTGTCGCTGTCCGCACGGGTCACCATTGTGCCCAACCACTCATGGCACGCTATGGCGTGACGGGGATGGTGCGTGCATCCTTCGCTGTCTACAACACCCTCGACGAGGTTGATGCTTTTGTCAACGCTACCCGTCGTGTAGCAGCAATGCTCAGTTGAGAGAAGCACATTTTTCTAAAAATATCTAAAATCATGGCGCAAAAACTTGCGCTGTGATTTTTTTGCAGTACCTTTGCAGCCACATTTATGAACACAGTGGAATAATTTGGCTGCTTGCAACCACTTGAAAAAATGCTAAAACTGCGATAATCAACCATTTCTTTATCGAAATTTTTAGCGTTCATTTTCCACAAAAAAACTATTTTTTTGTAACAATGAACAGTAAAAATTATTTATTCACGTCCGAGAGCGTGTCCGAAGGACACCCCGACAAGGTCGCTGACCAGATCAGCGATGCGATTCTTGACAAGTTCCTCGCCTTTGACCCTAAAGCACATGTGGCTTGCGAAACACTCGTGACCACAGGACAGGTCATGATCGCTGGCGAGGTGACGACCGATGTTTATATCGACTTGCAGCGCACAGCTCGTGAGATGATTGAAAAAATCGGTTACACCAAGAGTGAATACCAGTTTGATGCCAACTCGTGCGGCATCCTCAACAGTGTGCACGAGCAAAGCGGCGACATCAAGCAAGGTGTTGACAAAGCCGAAGATAACCAGGCCGACCAAGGTGCTGGCGACCAAGGTATGATGTTCGGCTATGCCTGCAATGAGACACCCAACCTGATGCCGCTCACCCTCGACCTGGCTCATGCTTTGATGCGTGAACTGGCCGACATCCGCCACAACCATTTGGATCTGATGCCCTACCTGCGCCCCGACAGCAAGGCGCAGGTGACCGTCGAGTATGACGGAGACACACACCGTCCAGTTCATGTCGACACCATCGTGGTGAGCACCCAGCATGACGAGGATGTGGACCGCGACCGCATTGAAAAGGATGTGAAGGAGATTCTCATCCCTCGCACGCTGGAGCATTTCAGTGAGGACATCCGTGCGCTCATCGATAGCAAGACGCGTTACAAGGTCAATCCGACGGGTAAGTTTGTCATTGGTGGCCCTCACGGCGACACTGGCCTCACGGGACGTAAAATCATAGTTGATACCTATGGTGGGCGTGGTGCACATGGCGGTGGCGCTTTCAGTGGCAAGGATCCCAGCAAGGTGGACCGCAGCGCTGCCTATGCCTGCCGCCACATCGCCAAGAATGTCGTGGCTGCCGGCATCGCCGACGAGGTCCTCGTGCAGGTGGCTTATGCCATCGGTGTTGCCGAGCCCATCAGTTTCTATGTCAATACCTATGGCACCAGCCATGTGGACAAGTCCGACGCCGAGATTGCTGCTGTCATCAAGGGCATGAAAGATGAGTTCGACATGCGTCCTGCTGCCATCATCAAGCGCCTCAAGCTGCTCAATCCCATTTACACCGAGACGGCAGCCTACGGCCACATGGGTCGCAAATGCGAGGTGGTGCACAAGAAATTCGAGTCGCTCTACAACGAGACTGCCGAACTCGATGTGGAACTCTTCACTTGGGAAAAATTGGACAGGGTCGACGCCCTCCGTGCCGCCTTCAACCTCAAGTGACACACTGGATTCTCGAGACTTGAGAAAATCAACGGGTCGCTCTCATCAAGAGGGCAACCCGTTGTTGTTTTTAGCAAGTGAAGTGTATCTTACTTGGCCTTCATCGCTTCTTTGATCTTGGCTTCGAGCTCTTCGGCCAGTTCGGGGTTATCGGCCACCATCTGCTTGGCGGCATCACGGCCTTGACCCAGCTTGGTGCCCTCATAGGAGAACCAGGCGCCGCTCTTCTTCACGATGCCGAATTCAACACCCAGGTCAATGATCTCGCCCACCTTGCTGATGCCTTCGCCAAAGCGGATTTCAAACTCGGTCTTGCGGAAGGGGGGAGCCACCTTGTTCTTCACGACTTTCACACGCGTGAGGCTTCCGGTCACCTGGTCGCCGTCCTTGATCTGGCCGATGCGGCGAATGTCAAGGCGCACGCTGCTGTAGAACTTCAGCGCGTTACCGCCGGTTGTGGTCTCGGGGTTGCCGAACATCACGCCCAGTTTCTCGCGCAGCTGGTTGATGAAGATGCAGCAGGTGTTGGTGCGGCTGATGGTGGCGGTGAGTTTCCTCAATGCCTGGCTCATCAGGCGGGCCTGCAAGCCCATCTTGCTCTCACCCATCTCACCCTCAATTTCAGCCTTGGGGGTCAAAGCTGCGACGCTGTCGATAACGATGATGTCGATGGCGCTGCTGCGGATGAGCTGGTCGGCGATTTCCAGTGCCTGCTCGCCGTTGTCGGGCTGCGAGATCCACAGGTTGTTCACGTCCACACCCAGTGACTCGGCATAGAAGCGGTCAAAGGCGTGCTCGGCATCGATGATGGCAGCGATACCGCCCATCTTCTGCGCCTCGGCGATGGCATGAATGGCCAGTGTGGTCTTTCCCGATGACTCGGGACCGTAGATCTCGATGATGCGGCCGCGGGGATAGCCTCCCACGCCCAGTGCGTTGTCAAGACCTATCGAGCCGGTGGGGATGACCTCGATGTCCTCAACGTGGTCGTCGCCCAGTTTCATGATCGACCCGCTGCCGAAAGTCTTATCGATTTTATCCATTGCTACCTGCAGGGCTTTGAGTTTCTCGGGCGAAACCTCTTTGCGCTGCGGCTGGTTTGTTCCTTCTTGGTTCATGATTTCTTCTGCCATATTCAGTAGTGTATTATTGCTTGATTTTCAGTTGTCAATCCAACTTGCAAAGTTACGGAAAATTTTTCGGTCATGGGACATCAGTTCTTGGTTTTTTGCAGCGATGCTAGCAGATTTTTTTTCTTTTAAAAAAATAACTTAAACCATGAGGACGGGGAAGAAAAAAAACACTATCTTTGCCCAAATATACAGTGCGTGACTCCAAACCATTTTATTAACTGTTAAATAATTCATTGCAATGAGGAAGCTCTTTACTTTTTTAACCATGTGTGTGCTGGCAACAGCTGCTTGGGCTGTTGAGATCACATTTGATCCTGCTGTCGACAAAGGCACGTTCAGTGGCTCTGCCGGCGCCTTCTCGATTGAGAAGGAAGGTGTCAAGCTCGACATCGAGAACGGTACGGTGACCGATACCCAGTATCGTTTCTACAAAGGCAAGAACTTGACTGTCTCGTCGCTCAATGGCTCAACAATCTCCAAGATTGTGTTTGAGTGCACTGCCGAGGGAACTGCCCAGTATGGTCCTGGTTGCTTCACCGTTAACGTTGGTGATTACACCTATGAGGGCAAGATTGGTACTTGGGTCGGTGGCGAAGGTAACATTGTCTTCAACGCCGCATCCAATCAGGTGCGTGCTACCAAGGTGACGGTTACTGTTGGTGAGGCTGGTCTTGCATCTCCTTCAATCAAGCCTGCTGCAGGTACCTATTTTGGCTCGGTTCAAGTGTCCATCACTTGCTCAACCCCGGGCGCTAAGATTTACTACACCATCAATGGTGATGATCCCACGACTAGCTCGACCGAGTACACTGGCGCGTTCACTCTGAACAGCAGTGCTACGGTGAAGGCTATCTCAACGCTTGATGGCGAGGTTAGCGGCGTTTCGTCTGCTGCCTATGAGATTCTCAATCCCGTTGATGTTGCCAACATCGCTGCTTATGCAGGCAAGGAAGACGGAACTGCAGTGAAGTTCACCAACCCCGTTTATGCTATTGCTCAAAACGGCAGCTACCTCTATGTGAAGGATGACTCAGGCTTCGGTTTGTTCTATGGCAACAATGGCCAGACCTATCAGTTGGGTGACATCATCCCCAAGAATTTTGCTGGCGTGAAGACCACCTATGGTGGCGAGCCTGAACTCACAACGCTCAGCGGCTTCAGCGCAGCTTCGGGCAATGTTACCATTAATCCCGAAACCATCAATGCCACTCAAGTGAACCACAGCATGTGGGCTCACTATGTGTATCTCGAGAATGCCACTATCGATCCTGAAGCTAAGATCCTCACCGATGCCAATGGCAACACTGCTCCTGTTTACTTCAGCATGGGCGTGACCGCTTCTCAGGTAACAGCTGGTATTCCTTACAAGGTATGGGCCATTGTGGGCTCTTACAAACCCAATAATGGTGACGTCGTTTACCAGTTGCTGCCCATCAAGGTACAGCGCAACGATGGTCAGGGTAATGGCATCTACACGATGAACACTGTGGAAGATGGCACGACCATGACCATGGACTATGACGCTACCGTGCTCTATCAGTCTGGCTCTTATCTGTATGTCAAGGATCAGACCGGTTGCGGTCTCATCTACGGCTCTGTAGGCCACACCTATGTGCAGGGTAACATCCTTCCCGCTGGCTACGGCGGCAAGAAGACCACCTACAACGGTGAGCCCGAGCTGGCATCTCCCTTCACTGGTTTCCAGAATGCTACCCAGACCGTGACGGTCGTACCCGAGGATGGCAATCCCAGTGATGTGAACCATGAGAACTTCGCTCACCTGATGATCTTCAAGCAAGTGCTGATTCAGCCCACTGATGACCGCAGCGGTACCCTCACCGATGTGAATGGCAATACCTGTAATTATTTCAACAACACCTTCAAGGTGCCCATGCCCAAGGATCTGACCAAGCGCTATGATGTGACCGGTATCGTTGGCTCCTATGGCGCAACCAACACGGTTTATCAGTTCCTGCCCACCGATTGGGGTATCGTGCCTGACACTACCGATGTGCGCAACATTTCCGAACTCTATGCGCTGGATGCTGGCGACTTGGGCCGCTTCACCAAGCCCTTGACCGTTCTCTATCAGCACAACAGTGATATGTATGTGAAGGACTTTGACGGTAACTATGGTTTGGTTTATGGCGCGGTTGGTGCTGAGTTCAACAATGGTGATTTCATCAACAGCCCTGTTGCATCCTGGCAGCTCTATAATGGCATCAAGGAAATCATTCCCGTCAAGAACTTCACCAATGACGGTCATGGTGACTTGGTTTATGCCGAGGAGCCTGGTTTGATCGAGGATCTCTCGACCGAGATGGTTCACATGTTCGTTCACATGTCTGATGTGTTATTTGAACCCACCGACAATGAATTGAACTTCACCATGAGTGATGAATCAAGCGAGACGATGACCCTGCGCAACAAGTATGGCCTCACCATTCCCGTGGATGGTAACAATCATGACGTTTGGGGTTTCTTGACGATTTATCAGGACCACCTACAGATTTATCCCGTTTCGATTGACGATGTATATCCCAGCGAGCCTGTTAATCCCTTCAAGCCTGGCGACGTGAACGGTGACGACGAGGTGAACATTGGTGATCTCAACATCATCATCGGCATCATTCTGGGCCAACAGTACGAAGAAGGCTTCATGATGCGTGCCGACGTGAATCAGGATGGCGAGACCAACATTGGTGACGTGAATACCGAGATTGCCCTCATCCTGGGTGGTGCATCTAAGTGATTTGCCAATGTCTTGACAATCTCAACATGGATAAGAAGATGATTCGCGTGCGCTATTACCATTCCGACGGACCCAACCGCGTCAAACGGCAAGGCGCCCTGTGGCTGAGCATGCTCATCACTACCATGTTGCAATGACTTTTCGGGACTCACACGAACTGTGGGTCCCGATTTTTTATCAAATTACAGATAACTCATTTTTTTCTCTCTATTCATCTTAATTCATCTCTCTTTTCACAATGAAGAAATTATTGTCGTTATTCATGATGTGTGTGCTGGCGAGCACCGCATGGGCCTTTGACGTCGTCTTTGACGCCACCGTTGATTTTGGAACCGGAAGCACTACTGCGGGTGAGTTCTCAATCGAGAAAGACTGTGTCACGATTCATGTCGCCCAAGGCTTGGCCAATGGAGTGCATTATCGTTTTTACAAGAATCAGCCGGTGACCATCTCCTCGAATTGCGGCCCCATCACTCGCGTCGTGTTTGAATGTGTTGCCGAGGGGACCGATCAATATGGACCCGGCTGCTTCACCGTTAACGTCGGTGATTATGGCTATGCGGGCAAAATCGGCATTTGGACAGGTCAAAGCGATGTCATCGTGTTCACGCCGTCATTGAATCAGGTGCGTGCTACCAAAATCATTGTTTCCGTCGGTGAATGCGGCCTCGTTGCCCCCACCATCAAGCCCGCTTCGGGCACCTATTACGCCCCCTTTGAGGTGAGCATCACTTGCCTTACTTCAGGTGCCCAGATCTACTACACTACCAATGGCAGCAATCCCACTACCAACTCTACACTATACACGGCACCCTTCACTGTGAGCGCAAATACCACGGTGAAAGCCATCTCGGCCCTCGATGGCGAGGTGAGCGATGTGGCCATTGCCGAGTATGTGATCGAGACCCCAACGGTGGTTCAGAACATTTGGGAGAGTCTTTTGCTTGACAATGGGGTAATAGTGCAATTTGTCAATCCCGTGCAGGTGTTGGCACAACACAATAATTATCTGTATGTCAAGGACGAAACGGGTTTTGCCCTGTTCTATGGTAATTGCGAGCAATCCTATGTCATGGGTGATATTATCCCTGCAGGATTTGGGGGTACCATGACTACCTACAACTGCGAGCGTGAGATGTATCGACTTCACGGGTTCCGGCCTGCCAGTGGCAACTCGCCCGTCACGCCCGAACTCATCACTGCTGCTCAAGTGGGACATGAAACGTTCGCCCACCTGGTTGAGCTGCGTGGCGTCGTCTTTAACCATGATGGCAATAGTTATACCATCGAAGATGCCAATGGCAATCAAGCAGCAGTTTACTTCAATTCAATGGGCATGACGCCACCCTCCAACTTGGATGCAGTCTATAATCTTATCGCCATTGTCGGCTCCTACGGGAACCCGAATAACGGTTGCATTTATCAGTTGTTGCCTATCAGTTACTCAGGCATTTTGCCGCCTGAAACAATATGTGATAGGATAAATTCGGTAGAAGACGGAACAATAATCATGTCAGATCTTGAGACCCAAGTGACCTATCAGTCAGGTAACTACCTCTATTTCAAACAGGACGGAGGTTGCTTCGGCCTGATTTATGGCAACATCGGGCAGACCTATCAGATGGGAGACATCATTCCCCCGGGATGGACTGCAAAAAAGACAACCTACAATAGTGAACCCGAGTTGGTAGCTCCTTTCGAAGGCTTCTTGCCGGCAACACGCAACGAGCCTGTAATTCCTGAGGAGGCCTCGCCGCTTGACGTCAATCATGAGCATTGGGCACATTATGTTGTGATGCGTGACGTGACAGTCACCAAGGCAGATGTCGGCTATAACTATATCATCATTACCGATAGTCAGGGCAACTCCTGCATGGGTTACCTTCGTTTCATGCAAGAGGTTCCCGATGGCCACTATGACACAATTTGGGGCATTGTCGGCTCTTATAGAACCGAATACGAGTTGTTGGTGACCGACATTGACCCCAAGCCTGTGCCTATCGCACCTGACGTGAATAATCTGGCTGAATTGTATGAATTGAACCCAGGCGTGGTGGCACAATTTGTCACACCGATGAAAGTCTTGTATCAAAACGGGCCGTACTTGTATGTTCAAGACAATGAAGGCACGAACGGCTTGATCTATGGCGGCGGTGCAGGTTACTTCATGTCTGGTGACTTGATTGTCGGCAAAGCATCTTGGACCAATGTGCAAGGCATTGTCCGGTTGTCAAATGAGGGAGAATGGCTTGCTACGGGTCACAGTTGGAAAGTTGATCCTGACTTCATGACCATTGAGGATATCGCGCATGAATCTCATCAATATATTCGTCTTGAGGGATGCACGATACAAGATAATGTCATTACGGACAAAACTGGTGAGTTGATGATGGTCAACATCTTTGATGTGCCGCTACCCAAGCCCCGGAAGGTCCTCTTCCCGTGCCATTACACTGGAGAAGTTACGGTAGCCGACCTCAACTTCCTCATCGACCTCATTTTCCAAGGCGTCAAGCTGATACCTTGGGATGGCACCTGCGACTTGATTGGATTCACTGCTGCTTATCCCGATGAATTAGCTGTGTATCCTACATGGATGGACTGCCATGACGCTGTTATCGACTACAGCCCGGCCGACATTAACGACGATGGAGAAATCAATATCGGTGATGTCAATAAGCTGATTGACATTATTTTCAATAATTGACATTGCTCCTGTTTATTCCAAAGCAAGGGCGCTCACTCATCAGTGGCGCCCTTGATTTTTATGGTAGTTGGTTCTTGCGATTGTCTGTTACTTGAACAGACGGCCCACAACGGGCAGTTTGGCCAACATCTGGCCCAGGTGCTCTTTGCGGTAGATGAAACCCACAAACAGCAACAGCAGGAAAGTGCGGTAGGCCAGCGCAATCCACATGTTCTCGATTGCCAGCATCATCGCAGCGAACAGGATACCGGCCACGAAAGTGTAGAGGGCGATGTCGCGCAACTGATAGCGGATGGGATAGTACTTCTGCCCCACGAGGTAGCTCAGCACCATGGCGGTAGCATAGCCCGCAAAACCACCCCAAGCACATGCCATGTAGCCGTACTTGGGCACAAACAGCACGTTCACCAGAATGAGCACGGCACAGCCGATGCCCGAGAACCATGCGCCCCAAATGGTCTTGTCGATGAGTTTGTACCAGAACGACAGATTAAAGTAGATGCCCATCATGATCTCGGCGGCCATGACAATGGGCACAACCTTGAGTCCCGACCAGTAGTCCGGGGCGATGATGTACTTGAACACATCAATCCATGCCATCACAGCCAAGAAGGCCAGCAGCGTGAAGATGATGAAGTAGCGCATAGCCTGGGCATAGGTCTCGCGGCTGTCCTTCTCTTTACTTTTGCCGAACACAAACGGCTCGTAGGCATAGCGGAAGGCTTGGGTGATCAGCGCCATGATCATGGCAATTTTCACTGCCGCTCCATAGATACCCAACTGCGTCTGCACGTCGGCTTGCTTGTAAATCTTGGGGAAGAACATCTTGTCGAACGTCTGGTTCAAGATGCCGGCGATACCCAGCACCAGGATGGGCCAGGCATATTTGAGCATGCGCTTCAACAGCGACCAGTCAAACTTGTACTTGATGCCCGTCAGCTCTTTCCAGAAGAAGAAGGTGATCAATCCGGTACAGAACAGGTTGATAAAGAAGGCATAGCCCACACCCACAGTAGGACTATAGATTTTGCCGATGGCATCGGGATAACTCTTGTAGAGGGCGGGCAGGGCAACATAGTACAGCAGATTCAGGCCGATGTTCAAGAAAATGAACAACAACTTGAGGGCAGCGAATTTCCACGGCTTGCGTTGGTAGCGCAGATACGCAAACGGAATGCACTGGAAGGCATCCAGGGCAACCACCGTCGCCATCACCCAGATGTACTCGGGATGAGCGCTATAGCCCATCCACCCTGATATGCCAGGCAGGAATGCCAACACCAGCAGGACAAACAGCAACGAGGTGGTGCCCACGCTGATGAGCGTCGTGCTATAGACGGTGGCAGGGTTCTCCTCGCTCTTGTTGGCAAAGCGGAAGAACGTCGTCTCCATGCCGTAGGTGAGGATGACGAGCAGCAATGCCGTGTAGGCATACACGTTGGTGATGACGCCATAGCCGCCCGAAGCGGCCGACATCTTGGCGGTATATAGTGGCACGAGCAGATAATTCAGGAAACGCCCGATGATGCTGCTCAACCCATAGATGGCGGTGTCTTTCGCCAGTGATTTAAGATTAGCCATTTCTAACTCCTAACTTCTAACTAAAAAAGTGTTCCCACCTCGCCGGGACGTTCGCGCTTCAGGTGGTTATAAGCCAGCATAGTCGCTTCACGGCCGCGAGGAGTGCGGTTGATGAAACCTTCCTTGATGAGATAAGGCTCATAGACCTCTTCGATAGTGCCCGCATCTTCGTTCATCGCTGTGGCAATGGTGTTCAAGCCCACGGGGCCACCGTTGAACTTGTCGATGATGGTGAGCAGAATCTTGTTGTCGATTTCGTCAAGGCCATACTTGTCGATGTTTAGCGCCTCGAGGGCATAGCGCGCGATTTCCAGGTCGATGCGGCCGCTGCCCTTCACCTGGGCGAAGTCGCGCACGCGGCGCAGCAGCGAGTTGGCGATACGAGGCGTGCCGCGGCTGCGCAGGGCAATCTCGATGGCAGCCTTGTCGTCGATGGGAACGTCCAGCAACCGTGCCGAGCGGCGGATGATGCCCTCCAACACCTTGTGGTCATAATATTCCAGATGGCAATTGATACCGAAACGCGCCCTCAGCGGCGAAGTCAACAGGCCGCTGCGGGTGGTGGCGCCGATGAGGGTGAACGGAGCAAGCGTCAGTTGCACCGAACGAGCCCCGGGCCCCTTGTCGATCATGATGTCGATGCGGTAGTCCTCCATCGCGCTATACAGGTACTCCTCCACGATGGGACTCAAGCGGTGAATCTCGTCGATGAACAGCACATCGTTCTCGTCGAGCGACGTCAGCAGACCCGCCAAATCACCCGGCTTGTCCAGCACGGGACCCGACGTCACCTTGAAACCCACGCCCAGCTCATTGGCGATGATGTTGCTCAACGTCGTCTTGCCCAGGCCCGGAGGGCCATGGAACAGCACGTGATCCAGCGACTCGCCGCGCAGCTTAGCCGCAGCGACAAACACGCGCAGGTTCTCTATGATCTTGTCCTGTCCCGCAAAGTCCTCAAACCGCACGGGCCTTAAAGCCCGCTCAAAATCCTGATCGGTCTTCAACGACTCCCGTCTGATATCAAATTCCTCGTCCATACCAAACGGCAAAGATACAAAAAAGTTTCTTAGTATCTACTTTTTCCCTAAATTTGCACCCAAAATGGCTTTTTTGACACTAATGTCCTTAATGACTTTAAAGTCCCTAAGGTCCTTAACGGCCTTTCATCACTAAATTATCAATAATTCATTAAAACCCAATCGTTATGGGCGACGAGAAACTCATCCGTCACAGTGGCAATTACCGCAAGTTGCTCTCTTACCAGAAGGCCGAAGTCATCTACGAGATGACCTATTACTTTTGCCACAACTACCTGGACGCTAAAGACCGCACCATCGACCAGATGGTGCAGGCAGCCCGTTCAGGCAAGCAGAACATCATCGAGGGCTGTGCTGCGTCGGCAACATCGGCCAAGACCGAGATCAAACTTCTCAATGTCGCCAAGGCTAGTCTGCAGGAATTGCTCGAGGACTATATGGACTACCTGCGAACCCGTGGACACTGCCAGTGGGAAGAAGGCTCGCCCCAATGGACTGCGATGAGAGCCCTAGGCAAAGAGCACAACGATGCAGATTATTTCATGCATCTCTGTGCCACACGTCCGCCCGAAACCATTGCCAACATGGCCATCATCCTCATTCATCAGGCCGATTACTTGTTGTTCAGGCAGCTCGAACGACTGGAGCAGGACTTCCTCAACAACGGAGGCTTTGCCGAGAAAATGAGCCGCTTGAGAAAGGAAAATCGAGGCTTCTGATCACCTTCCTCACCTTCCACACCTTCTACATTTTCCACCCCGTTCACATGCACGTGGTTTTTCCACCCTGCAGTGAAAAAGTGGAAAAGATACGCATGTGTGGAATGGGTGAACAGTGTTGAAACAGTGTTTTTTATAGGTAGGGCGCAGTGACGCTGGCAGGGCAGTCGAGCATGCCGCGCGGTGTGCCCTGGTAGATGACCGTGCCGCCCAAGTCACCGGCGCTGGGACCGAGTTCGATGACGTGGTCGGCGGCCTTGATGACGTCGGTATTGTGCTCTATGACATAGACCGTGTTGCCCATGTCTACCATGCGGTCAAACAGGTCGATGAGGTGGCGCACGTCCTTGAGGTGCAAGCCGTCGGTAGGCTCGTCGATGACAAAGACGCCACGCGTGCCACCTGCCTCCAGAGGCATGGTGTACCTCCATCATGGGCTGCAACTTCTCCTCGATGCTCGTGCCTTTGAAGAATTCGCAAGCGCGTCTGACAGACAAATCCATCACTTGAGCGATGTTCATGCCGTCGATGGTATATTGCAGTGCTTCAGGAGAGTAACGCAGACCATGACAGGCCTCGCAGGTGGTCTCGATGTTATCCATGAAGGCCATCTCGGCGATGACCACGCCCTTGCCGCCGCACACGGGGCAACCGCCCTTGCCGTTAAAGGTGAAGTACTGCTCCTTGATCTTGTGCGCCTTGGCAAAACGCTTGCGGATGTCGGGAGCGACATCCATATAGGTCGCCGGTGTGGACCTCAGGCTCACGCCGATGTTTTTTTGGCTGATATACACCACGTTGCTGTGTTCGCGGCGGAAACACTCCATCAACGAACTCTTGCCCGAGCCCGCCACACCTGCCACAGCGGCAAACACGCCCATGGGCAAGTCGATGCTGATGTCCTTGAGGTTGTGCAGCTTGGCATGCCGCAGGGCGAACGTCTCGGTCGCTTCGCGTGGCTGCGCTTTGAATTCGCCGTGTTGACTCAGCATCTGTCCTGTGCTGGTGCCACTGTGCAACAATTCCGTGTAGTTGCCTTCAAAGATGATGTTGCCGCCCTGGCTGCCCGGGCCGGGACCCAAGTCTACGATGTGGTCGGCCAGACCGATCATTTCGCGGTGGTGCTCAACGAGCAGAACGGTGTTGCCTGCGTCGCGCAGACGTCGCACCGAGTGCTTCATTTTTTCAATGTCATGATCATGCAGACCCGTGCTGGGCTCGTCCAGGATATAGAGCACATCGGCCAGTGACGAGTTGATGTATTTGGCGATTTTGCAGCGCTGTGCCTCACCGCCCGACAGGGTGCCCACACCGCGCTCCAGGCTCAGGTAGCCCAGCCCGATTTCCTCTAGCGCCGTCAAGCGTGCGCTGATGGCCTGCTTGAGGTCGACGGCCAGTGGCGAAGTGAGTGACTTGACCCACTCGTTGAGGCGCGTGATAGACATGGCGCAGGCGTCGGCGATGTTGATGCCCTCGATTTTGCACGACAGCACGCGGGGGCTCAAACGGGTGCCGCCGCAATCGGGGCACACGCCCATGTTGAGCATGGGGTTGAGCACGGCAGCGTGCAGCAGGCCCTCCTCGCTGTTGATGATGCTGCGGTACATGCGCGGGATGATGCCCTCATATTTGGCCGACTTGGGCCAGTTGGCAGGCGGGTTCTTGAGGCGAATCTGCGGACTGTTGAGGAACAGGTCAAGTTCCTCGGGGCTGTAGTCCTTGATTTTCTTGTCTAGGTCGAACAGACCGCTGTGGGCATAGCGAATCCAGCGCCAGCCGCCCTTGCCGAAGGCGATGTAGTGTATCGTGTCCTCGTCGTTGAGGCTCTTGTCAAAATCGACCAGCTTGTGGATGTCTAGTTCGCGGATTTCGCCCAGGCCCGAGCAACGGGGACAGCTGCCCTCGGGGTGGTTGAAGCTGAACGATTCGGCATAGCCCACAAAGGGTTGGCCCACACGCGAGAACAGCAGGCGTAGCAACGCCGCGATGTCGGTGTAGGTGGCTACGGTCGAACGCGAGTTCTGAGCGGGCTTTTTCTGGTCGATGACGATGGCGATGGGCAGGTTTTCGATGGCGTCCACATGGGGACGGCCATATTTGGGCAGGTACTGCTGCACAAACGAGGGGAACGTGTCATTCAGCTCCCGGCGCGATTTGGCAGCAATAGTGTCAAGCACCAGCGAACTTTTGCCGGAGCCCGACACGCCCGTGAAAACCGTGATTTGATGCTTTGGAATCTCCAGCGAGACCTCTTTAAGGTTATTCTCTCTCGCTCCCTTGACAATGATGCAATCGCCTTTCATGCCTGCAAAGGTAGTACAAGCCGAGCTGAATGACAAATAAAATATATAATTGTTTATTAGCTCGTTGTAAGGACCTATCCTTGTTTCCCATAGTAGAGTTTTGGTGAATTATGCTATAATCTTATTTTTTTTGCTTTATTATTGTTGCAACATTTCAGGAATGGTTGTATCTTTGTCGCTAGCAATTTGGCATAAATAAGCGTTTTGCTTTTTGCTCTCTTTTTGGAAACTTGAGATATTTTGAAAGCGTTTCCAATAAAGGAGTGGCAATTACAGTCCACGCTTTGTGGTTAATAATTGGATGTTCAGGGCTGGGACATCTAAAATAGAAATAGTTATTTCATGATTAACCAAAAATCTTTATTGATTGGAGTTGTTGTTTTACTAATGCTTGCGGCGTCTTCTTTTTCCGCATCAAGTGCTGAAACCTTCGGAAAGGGTAGTGTTGTCATCAATTTGCAAGGAAATATTGGGTTTATGGATACACCTGATGACAATAAACTAGCCTATGGTGGCAGATTGTCTTTTGAATTCGGCCTTGCTGATATCATTGAAGATAAGGGCTCTTTAGGATTAGTTCTTGTCGCAAGTGACTTATATGGTGGGACTTATGAGAGCTTAAATGCAGGAAAATACAATTATTCATATACCTCAACTACCTACTATAAAGAACAAGGTGGTGTTTTTGGACAACGATCCGTCATATCCAGTAGTACAACAGTTCATAATCGCAAAGGCGATTGTGCTGCAGAGTGTGACGTGACGAGAAATGATGCAACTTTAATGGCAGGAATCTCATTCCATTATGAGTTTGCCAATCATCTCGACACTTATATGATGATTGGGGGTGGAGCAACCTATTGCACGAGGAGTTTCTCTAATTATTATAATGAAATCAATTTATCTGTCGTAGATCATCGCCGAGATAAGCCTAATGTGAATAACTATGACGGACCTGTGATCTCGTATTATTACAATGATTATAATCATGTAAAATGGCTTGGGTTTGATCCCAAGTTTTACCCAGCTGCGATGGCCCTGATTGGTGCAAGGTATTTTCTCAGTGACCATTTCGCTTTGGGCTTAGAGGCTGGTCTTAACACATTCACCATAAAAAAGAACTTAAATGCAATGACAGTTGGGAGCTTGGGTTTGAGTTATAAATTTTAAGGAATCTTTATAAACAGCAATATTAACATTTTAAAAGGTATTAATTATGAAAAAGTTAACCTTGATCATTTCAATCTTTTTGGTGGCAATGACATCTTGTCATTCCGGAAAACAGTTTTTGGATAATGCGGCTCCAGAGGAGCGCGCTCTTAACATCATGAAGGTTACTGACGAGGAAAAGACGACAGTGCTCATGCCTGAGGTTAGAAGTGGTTTCCCCAAAAATTTTGCTACTACTCGTTGGTCCGGCAATAAAAACAATGGTATTCATTGGGGCTGTAATAAACTCTTGAGCGCTTCACCCGATGGTGATGAGATCGCCTATATGACTGCTGAGAATAAGCAGACTAACATCATGATTAGACGAACAACAGCTAATGGCTCTGCTACACAGCGTACATTTCGTGATGTGACTGATTTCTCTTGGGGCGGTGATGGAAAATTGTATTTTTCTGGAGAAGGCATTTCGGTGATTGATGCCCATGTTGGCAGTCTTGTTCGCCAGTTGACCAATAATGAGAGTGATTGCAATCCGACTGTAACCGATGATGGCAAATTGCTGTTTTTCAGCCGCTTTGACAGGACTGGTCCATCAATTTGGTCTTTGAACCTTGAAAATGGCGCTCTTACACAATGCGCTGTGGGCTATGAGCCTTGTACAATCGGTAACAACAAAGAAGCGTTTGTGTGTGTGCGAAACAATACTTCAGGGTGCAGCGAGATCTGGTTAGTGGATTTTGTGAAAGGTCAAGAAACAATCATTTTGAGTGACAAGAATATCAGCTATTCACATCCTTGTGTCTCACCTAATGGTCAATGGCTTGTTTGCCAGGGCAACTCAAAGTCCTCGATCAACAAAAAGCAAAACACCGATATTTTTGCAATCCGCATGGATGGCACTGGATTGGTGCAGTTGACATTCCATCCTGCTCAGGATCAATGTCCCGTATTCTCGGCTGACGGCAGGTATGTCTTCTTCCTGTCAGATAGGGCTAACAAGAAAGAACACACCAATATCTGGAGAATGAACTTAAATAATATGATGGGTTTCTAAAATTTGTAGAAATAGAAAGGCATGTAAAAAGGCGGGAATCCCGCCTTTTTCGATTAATAAAGGATTGTCACTTTCTATACTCTCGCTCCCTTGACAATGATGCAATCGCCTTTCATGCCGCCCGAATTCTGCTTTATTTCTTGCGGTGGGCGATGAGGTATTGACCGATTTGCACAGCGTTGAGGGCCGCGCCTTTCTTGATTTGGTCACCGCACAGCCAGAAGGTCAAGCCGTTGTCACTGCTGGTGTCCACGCGGATGCGTCCCACATACACGGGATCCTTGCCCGAGCAGTCGATGGGCATGGGATAGCGGTTGCTGCGCGGGTCATCCACGACAACCACGCCAGGAGCAAGCTGCAGGGCAGCACGGGCCTCCTCGGGGGTGATAGGTTGCTCACACTCGATCCACACGGCCTCGCTGTGGGCACGCATGACAGGCACGCGCACGCAGGTAGCGCTCACGCGGATGTCGCTGTGCATGATTTTACAGGTTTCTTTCACCATCTTCATCTCCTCGCGGGTGTAGTCATTATCCTGGAAGATGTCGATGTGAGGGATGACATTGTAGGCCAGTTCGTGTTGGAAATGGCGCACTGTCAGTTCTTCCTTGCCCACGGCAATTTCGCTGGTCTGCAGGGCGAGCTCATACATCGCCTCCATGCCGGCACCGCTGGCGGCTTGATAGGTAGCCACCTGCACATTCTTGATGTGCGACAGATTGTCGAGCGGTTTCAGCGCCACCACCATGATGATGGTCGAACAGTTGGGGTTGGCAATAATGTTGCGCGGGGTGTTCAGGGCATCCTCGCCGTTGACTTCGGGCACCACCAGGGGCACATCGTCGTCCATACGGAAGGCGCTGCTGTTGTCAATCATGATGCAGCCGTGCTTGGTGATGGTGGGCGCAAACTCACGCGCGGGACCGGCACCCATGGCGACAAAGGCGATATCGATGTCTTTGAAGTCATCATTGTGCTGCAAGAGCTTGACCACATGGTCCTTGCCACGGAAGGTGAAGATGCGTCCGGCACTGCGTTCCGAGCCGAACAACACGAGTTCACTCACGGGAAAATTCTGTTCATCCAGGACACGCATGAATTCCTGTCCCACTGCGCCGCTGGCGCCAACAATCGCAACCTTCATTATTCTTTAAGTCTTTAATTGTGAGTAGTAAGTTTTTTTAGTCCTATGCTTTATCGGCAAATCCTGTGCCAAGTCGCTCATTCCTTGATGTGGGTGCCCTTTTCGGGATCGCCCATTTGCGACGGGCAGGTGATGATGACCTCTTTCACGCCATGGTCAATGGCCTTGAAGGCGTTATCCACCTTGTTGTCAAACCAGTCCTTGATGATTTCCATGTCGCGCAGGGTCTTGTATTGCGTGCGCCGCAAGTTGGCAACAGCGCTGTCGGGATCGGTGGGATTGAGCAGGACGCCCTTCTTCTCGAAGCAGTAAATGAGAGTGATGTCGAAGCGCAAAGCCAGGGCACGGGCAATCTCGGCAGCCATGGCGTCGGTTTCGTTGAACAGCAGGTTGCCGCGCCCGTCGTGCGTGATGGGAGCAAGCACAGGCACGATGCCGTTGTCGAGGAGTCGCGCAATAGCCTCGGTATTGACGTGTCGCACCTGTCCTGTGTCGCCCAACTTGCTGTTGGGAATCTTGACGCTGGTGATGAGGTTCATGTCGGCACCGGTGACGCCCAGTGCATTCACCTTGTTGCCCTGCAGCAGTGAAACGAACAAACGGCTCACCAGTCCGCCATAGACCATGGTGAGCAGCTTGAGGGTGCCGGCGTCAACAACTGGACGGTCATTGATGAGCTTGGTCTTGATACCAAGCTTGTTGCCGATCTCCTGCGCCATCATGTTGCCGCTGAAGAGGAGCATTTTCTTCCCCTTGATGGCGGCGAAGGCTTTAACAAAGGTGCGCAACTCATCGGCTTTCTCGACAATCTTGCCGCTGACCTTGACTATCGTGAATTTCTCGTTCATGTTGATTATGGTTTTTAGTCCCTTGTCCTTAGTTGTAATTACAGAATAATCAAAAAAACTTTGCGCCTTTGCATGCGCCCCAGGAACGCGGATGCCCCCTAAAACCTAACGCCTAAAACCTAACGCCTAACGCCTAAAACCTAACTCTCGGCAAACTCCATCAGGTAGGCCTTGATGAAGTCGTCCAGGTCTCCGTCCATCACACCGCCCACATCGCTGGTCTGGTGGTTGGTGCGGTGGTCCTTCACGCGGCGATCATCAAAGACGTAGCTGCGAATCTGGCTGCCCCATTCGATTTTCTTCTTGCTGTCCTCAACCTTGCGCTGTTCTTCTTGGCGGTGCTGCAACTCCTTGTTGTAGAGAATGGAGCGCAGGTTGCGCAACGCGTTCTCACGGTTCTTGGGCTGGTCGCGGGTCTCAGTGTTCTCAACCAGAATTTCCTCCTCCTCGCCAGTGTAGGGGTCTTTGTACTGGTAGCGCACACGCACACCCGATTCCACCTTGTTCACGTTTTGGCCGCCGGCACCGCCGCTGCGGAAGGTGTCCCACGAGATGCGTGCCGGGTCGAGCGTGATTTCGATGGTGTCATCGACCAGCGGGGTGACGAATACCGATGCAAACGAGGTCATGCGTTTGCCCTGGGCGTTATAGGGCGAGACGCGCACCAGGCGGTGCACTCCGTTCTCGCTCTTGAGGTAGCCGTAGGCAAAGTCGCCCTCGATGCTGATGGTCACGCTCTTGATGCCCGCCTCGTCACCGTCAATGAGGTGTTCGATGGCGGTTTTGTAGCCGTGACGCTCACACCAGCGCAGATACATGCGCATGAGCATCGATGCCCAGTCCTGGCTCTCGGTGCCGCCGGCGCCCGAGTTGATTTTCAATATCGCGTCCATTTTGTCCTCGTCATGGCGCAGCATGTTGCGCAGCTCCATCTTCTCGAGCATGGCGAGCGCCTTGCTGTAGAGGGCATCGAGTTCGCTCTCCTCTACAAGACCTTCCTTGACAAAGTCAAAGCCCGTGGCGACCTCATCAACGGCGAGTTCCACTTCCTCACAGCCGTTGATCCAGTTGCGTAGAGACTTGATTTTCTTCATTTGCGCCTCGGCGGCCTTCTGGTCCTGCCAGAAGTCGGGCACGTGAGTGCGCAGTTCTTCTTCCTCGACCTCGATTTTCTTGCCGTCAATGTCAAGATAGCGTTTGAGGTCTTCTTTTCGTTGTTGTAATTCCTTGAGTTGTTCTTGAGTAATCATCTATTATGTGTGGTTCTAATCACTAACCATCAGCCGATTTCGGCTGATTTATTCTTCTTGCGGTAATCGGCGGCATACATGGCGTCAATCAGCGGGCGATAACGCTTGTTGATGACGGCACGCTTGATTTTCAGCGTGTTGGTCAACTCACCGCTCTCCATGGTGAAAGCCTTGGGCAGCAGCACAAAGCGCTTGATCTGCTCATAGGATGCCAAGTCTTTCTGGTAGTCGTTGATGCGCGATTCCATCATCTTGTGGATCTCGGGGTTGTTCACCAGATCTTCGATGCTGCGGTGCTCGATGTGCTTCTTGTCGGCATAGGCCTTCAACTCCTCAAAATCGGGCACGATGAGCGCCGACACATATTTGCGTCCGTCGCCGATGATGGTGACTTGTTCAATGAATTTGTCTTGGCCCAGCAGCGTCTCGAGCACTTGCGGGGCAATGTATTTGCCGTTGCTGGTCTTGAACAGGTCTTTGAGGCGCTCGGTGAGGATGAGCTCGCCTGTCGGGGCAATCTCGCCGCAGTCGCCAGTGTGGAACCAACCGTCGGCATCGATGGCCTCGGCAGTTTCTGTCGGCTTGTTATAGTAGCCTTTCATCACCGTGGGACCCTTGACAAGAATCTCGTTCTTGTCACCGATTTTCACCTGGATGCTCGAGATGGGCATACCGATGGTGCCCAGGGTCCATTCGCCGGGTTTGAAGAAGCTCACCGAGGCGTTCGTCTCGCTCAGGCCGTAGCCGATGCAGATGTTGATGCCCACGGCGTGCAGGAACTCGGTGATGTTGTCACTGAGCATCGCGCCGGCGGTGGGGAACATCTTGCCGTCAACAACACCGATGGCGCCACGCAGTTTTTTGAACACCTTCTTCTCGAAATACTGGTATTGGCGCTCGATGACAGCGGGAGCTTTCTTGCCCACGCGGGCATATTTCATGTTGCGTGTCTTGCCCACGCGGATGGCTTGCTTGACCATCATGCGCACCACTGGCTTGGCATGGGCCAGGTTGTCGTTGATGGCGGTATAGACTTTCTCCCAGAAACGCGGCACGCTGCACATGTAATTGGGCTGCACCTCCTTGACTGCGCGCTGAATCTCCTTGGGATTGTAATTGATGGCTACACGGATGCCAGTGCACAGGCACACCATCGTCCATCCCAGCTCGAAGACGTGACTGAAGGGCAAGAAACTCAGTGAGATGTCGGTTTTGTCATCGATGTAGTCAAAGCGCTCGATGTGTGCGTCCATGGCGGCGTTCATGTTGCTGTGCATGAGCATCACGCCTTTGGGCACACCGGTGGTTCCTGAGGTGTAGATGAGGTACATGATATCCTCGGGGATGCCGGCTTGTTTGCGCTTCTCGATTTGGTCTGTCACCTCTTTGCCCAATTTGTCTCCCGTGGCAAGGAATTCTGCCCAAGTGAGGGTGGTCTTGTCACCCTTGTCGCGCTTCACGCCTGGATGGAGGGTGACGATGAACTTGAGGGTGGGGCAGTCGTTGATGATTTGACGGGCAATGTCATACTGGCCCTGATCTCCTGTGAACAGGATTGTGGCGCCCGAATCATTGACAATATAGGCAGCCTCGTCCTTGCTGCTGGTGGCATAAATGGGAACCGGAATTGCGCGGTTGTAGAACGCGGCGAAGTGGGTGATGAGAATCTCGGGGCAGTTTTGTGTGAACAGGCACACACGGCCTTGCTCCTCCACACCGTTGACAAACAGGGCGCCAGCGGCACGCTCGATCTGTTCGGCGAAACCGTTCCACGTCAAGGAGGACCACACTTGGGTTTCATAGTCGCGGAAACGCAGTGCCTCCCGCTCGCCATACTTGGCTCGCTGCTCGGGTATGAGTTTGACAAATCTATTCATAGGCCAATATGTTTTGATTTCGAGTCGTGGGTTTGAAAGGGTTATCAATCTGCAAAGATAATAAAAAATGAGTACATAATCCATACCCGTCACCGAAAACGTCAATATTTTACCTTGAGACTGGGACAAAATAGACCAAAAAGCACATGAAAACAAGTTAGATTTTTGTTAGAGGCTTATTTGAATAAACCAATGGTTTTTAGTGGTTTGTGAGTTAATCATGTTTAGATTTTTGGTTTGAAGCGCAGCGCGATGTGTTTTTTATATGTACCTTTGTGAAAAATCAAACCGAAAAAACGTGATAACCGAAATGAAACGAATTCTGACTATCTCCATTCTGATGATGGTGGCGTTGTTCTCGACGGCGGCCGTTTATGAGCCCTCGTTGACGAGCGATAGCGAGGTGTGTGTGTTCTTCGAAGCCAACAGTACCGTGACCGATACGCCCAAACTCTGGGTGTGGGCCGGTAATACCGATGGTGCTAACTATGTGGGCACCTCATGGCCTGGTGCCGCAATGACCTACATGGGTGACTCCCAAAGCGGCAACAAGATATTCAAGTGGACCTACACGGGTTCGCTGGCAATGCCCACAGGATTGATTTTCACATGGAACAACGAGGGCGGACGTGTGGATGGCACCTTTACCAACCATGGCTACTATGTGATGGGTCAGCTCACCAAGATCATCGGGGCAGGGGAGAGCACCTTTGTTCCCAATCAGCATGTCATCTACGAGCTTGACCTTTATAACTTCACGAGCACGGGCAAGTTGAATGCCGCCCGCGATCGTTTGGACTACCTCAAGGACCTGGGCGTTGACATCATCTGGCTCATGCCCATTCATCCCCGTGGCATCCTGGGGCGCATCGGCTCGCTGGGCAGCCCCTATGCTCCTCGTGACTACTATGCGGTGAACAGCGACTTCGGCACGCTTGCCGACTTGCAGGCGTTTGTCGCTGCTGCCCATCAGCGCGGCATGCAGGTGTGGCTCGACTGGGTGGCTAACCACACTGCCAAGGATAACGTGTGGATCACCCAGCATCGCGACTATTACAATTCCACTCTGATCAGCCCCAACGGCTACAACGATGTCTATCAGCTGGATTACAGCAAGGAGGCGACCCAAGTGGCGATGATCGAGGCGATGGAATACTGGATTGACGCAGCCGATATCGACGGTTTCCGTTGCGACTACATCAGCAGCAACACCATTCCCACTGCATTTTGGACCCGTGCCATCAAGGCTTTGAAAGAATACAAGCCTGGCAAGACCATCACCATGCTGGGCGAGGGCGACATGGCTAACAGCGTTCCACGCCTGCTCGTGTGCGGTTGGGACTATGACTATGCTTGGGGCTTCCAGTCGGGGCTGGTAAACAACAAGAATAACCCCGCTGGTGTGCTTTCACAGTGCCGCAACCTGGTGAGTGACTTGCGCTTCATTGACATCAGCCGCATGGTTTACCTCACCAACCATGACCAGAACTACAACAGTTCAATGTCGACACAGTATGGCAACAACGCCTATGCCTTCACAGTGCTCACGTTCACCCTCTACGGCATGCCCATGCTCTACAACGGTCAGGAAACGGGTTACCTGATGAACCGCAAACTGGACTATTTCAACCGCACCCCCATCAACTGGAACACGGTCGACAGCAAGATGTTGAACACTGTCAAGGCGCTCACAGCGCTCAAGCACAGCTGTGACGCCCTCATCGACAATGGCGACCGCGCCAGCGAGGTGACCTTCCTCAACACGGGCAACAATAATCTGCTCGCTTTTACCCGCCACCACAACGACCAGACTGCGCTGGTTGTCCTCAACCTGGGTTCGAGTACGGTCAACACCGTCGTGACGGGTCTCGAGGCAGGTGAGTGGAAACTGGCCATCGATGTGGATAACATCGCCGCCGGCTTGACCGCAACGCCGGTGAACCTGAACGCCACCCAGAGTTTCTCGTTGCCCGCCGGAGGATATAAAGTATATTACAAAGGTGAGCCTGCCAGCGACGTTTTGGTTGGCGACGTGAACCGCGATGGCGAGGTCAACATCGGCGATGTGACGATGCTCATCAGCATCATTTTGAGCGAGAACGCCGATGCTGATTCAGTGGCCGACGTGAATTGTGACGGCGAGATCAATATCGGTGATTTGCAGGCGGTAATCAAAATCATATTGAAGAACTAACCGTTTTTTTCGATTTTAGGGCATGAACAGAATCTTTAAAAAATGGCTGATGCTCACAGTGCTGGCGGTGATGACTGTCGCCACAGCGCTGGCGGTGCCACAGAGCGAATTCCGCCGTTTGGACAGCCTGATTGCTGTTCAAACGCAACTCATCGCCGCCAAGGAGGCACGCCTCGTCCAGATGAAGGCCGATTTGTCTGATTTGCGCACCTCCATCGAGCGCTATCAGGCGATGAGGCGACTCTATGAGGAGTATTCTGCCTACCAGTATGATTCGGCCTATGCCTATGTGAGCAACTGCATCCGCTTTGCCGATGAAATGGGCGATGTCGCACTGCAGAACGAGAGCCGCCTCAACCTGGCGCACATCTTGTCCACTGCCTGTTTGATGGAGCAGGCACGCGAAGTGTTGGGACAGATCGACACCACTCGCTTGACATCGGCCCAACTCATCCAGTTCCATCGCACCCGTGCCGACTTGCTCATCTACCAGGCCGAGTACATGCAGGGCTCACAGTTTGCCGACACTTTTGTCCAGCAACTCATTGCCCTGCGTCGCCGCATCATGACCATCGATGTGCCCCGTGACAACCTCAGCTACCAGCTCACCCAGGCCGAGTGTTATGACGACGACCGGCAGCAACAGCAGGCCATTGACTTGCTGGCCAAGTTGTTGCCCGACTACCATAGCGGTGACCGCATCTACTCGATCATCACCAGCATGATGTCGTTCTACTATTCCAAGATGGGCGACAAGGAAAACCAGATGCGCTACCTCATCAAGAGCGCCGAGAGCGATCTGGAGGGCTGCATCCGCGAGAACACGTCCTTGAGGACGATTGCCGACCGCTTGTTCGACGAGGGCGATATCGACCGCGCCTACCGTTACATGAGACTGGCGGTGGACGATGCCAACTTCTACGGGACGCGCCTTCGCAACATCCAGTCATCACGCATCGTCCCCAAGATTCTGGAAGCCTACCAGACCAAGCAGGACCGCAACCGCCGCAACATGATGTGGTTGCTGGGCATCATCTCGGTCATCGCCTTGATGCTCGTGTGTGGCGTCATCGCCATCTACCAGCTGCTCAAGCGCTATCGTCGCCTGAATGAGCAGAAGAAGGCCATCAACGAACAGCTTCGCCAGGTCAATGCCCAGTTGGGCGACACCGTCGGACGCTTGAACGAGAGCAACAGCCTGTTGCAGGAGCGCGAGAAACTCAAGGAGGAGTACATCGCCCGTTTCCTTGCCTTGTCAAGCCGATTCATCGATCGTGGCGAGGAGCAGCGCAAGGCTTTGTACCGCCTGCATCGCGACCGCAAGACCGAGGAACTGGCGCGTGAGCTCAAGAGTACGCACTTCGGCAACGAGAATGCGCAGCTTTTCTACGAGAATTTCGATAACGCCTTCCTCAACATCTACCCCAACTTTGTGGATGAGGTGAACAAACTCCTGCACGAAGACGGCAAGATAGAGGTCAAGCAGGGCAAACGACTCACCACCGAGTCACGTGTGCTGGCGCTCATCCGCATCGGCATCACCGACAACCAGAGCATCGCCAACATCCTGCGTGCCAGCCTCACCACCATCTACACCTACCGCTCCAAGCTCAAGGCACGCGCCCTGAACAAGGACGAATTTGAATCTCAGGTCAAATCCATCGATTATTGACCCGGTTGGCGCCTTTGTCGGCTCATTTGGGCCCCGTTTCAGTTTTATATCAAGTTAGATTTTACTGCACTGGTTTTCAGCTTTACTGTCTGATTACCAGTGCATTGGTTTTTGTTCAAATTTTGATTTGTGTTTGATGCTATTTTCTGGGCGGTTATTGCATGTTAATTTTGCAAAGTCCGATTGTTGTTACCCTGTATCGCAATGTGATTAAAAACATATTACCACATATATTTATTTACTAAATTTTATTGACAATGAAGAAATGTAGAACAGGATTGCTGCAACGCACGCTCATGTTGTGCGCTGCGCTGATGTTTGCCCTGGGCATTTCGGCACAGACCATGACCGTCACCGGACACATCGTGGATGAGAACGGCGAGGACTTGATCGGTGCCAGTGTTGCTGTCAAGGGCACTACGAACGGTAGCGTTACCGATTTTGATGGAAGATTCACCATCGAGAACGCTCCCAGTAACGGAACCCTGGTGATCTCTTACATTGGTTTTGAGACCCAGGAAGTGGCAATAAACGGCCAGAGTCATCACGAGATCACCCTCAACGAGGAGCGTTCGCAGCTCAACGAGGTTGTGGTCGTGGGTTACGGCTCGTTGGCCAAGAAGGAAATCTCTAGCTCGGTTGTGCAAATCGACAAGAAGCAGTTCAACCAGGGTGTTGCCAGCGACCCCCTCGCCCTCGTGGCAGGCAAGGTGGCTGGTCTGAATGTCAGCACTGCTGCTGCCGCCAACCCCAACTCGATGACTGACTTCCAGATTCGTGGTGCCGGCTCACTCACCGCCTCCAATGGCCCGCTCATCGTCATCGACGGCATCGCCGGTGGTGACCTGCGCAACATCGCCACTCAGGACGTGGAGAGCATCACAGTGCTCAAGGATGCCGGTTCGGCCGCCATCTATGGTACGCGTGGTGCCAATGGTGTCATCCTCGTGACTACCAAGAAGGGCGCTGGCGCTCCTGGCGTGACCACGGTGACCTATGATAGCTACATCGCTGCCAACTTCGCCAAGCCCAAGCCCCGCATCCTCACGACCGAGGAGTTCCGCCGTTCACGCCGCGGCCAGGACTATGGCGGCGACACCAACTGGTGGGATGAGATCACACGCCCCATGAGCTACAACCTCAACCAGTACCTCTCGATCGACAGCTCCACCAAGAACGGCTACTTCGGAGCCTCGGTGAACTACAAGCGTGGCAATGGTCTCGACATCGTGTCGGGCCGCGAGGAGTATGGCGCACGTTTCGTGGGCGAACAGCGTGTGCTGGACAATTTCTTGCAGTTCAACGCTTCGCTCTCGGGACGCAAGGTGCACGAGAAATGGGGCAACGACGGTCTGTTCGACACCGCGTTGACCATGAACCCCACCATCCCCGTGTTCAACGAGGACGGCACCTACTATCAGCCCAACAGCCCCACCGACATTCACAACCCGGTGAACGACTTGAAGAACAACGTGAGCAACGGTGACCGCATCTATCTGCTGGGTAACGGTGACGTGAAGGTCAACCTCATCCAGAACGATCATCACTACTTGAACACCTCATTGAGCTATGCGTTGCAATACAACGACTTGAAATCCAACTTCTACACTCCCAGCACCTCGAGCGAGAGCTACTGGAACGGCTATGCAGGTCGTGCCAACATCAACTACCAGAAGTGGTGGACCAACCGCTTGGAATGGCTGGGCAACTACACGCTCACCCTCGATGACCATCAACTCAAGGCCGTTGTGGGCTACTCATGGGAGCGCACCCGCTGGGAGCAGAGTGGCAACGAGAACATGGGCTTCGTGTATGACAGCATGAACTACCATGGCATCGGCAACGGTATCTATCTGCGCGACGGTAAGGCCAACATGTGGGCTGGCTCCTCCGAGTCTACCCTCATCGGTTTTTTCGGCCGTTTGAACTATAACTACAGGGATATGCTGTTCGCCTCGGCGTCGATGCGCCGCGAGGGCAGCACCAAGTTCGGTGCCAACAAGAAGTGGGGTAACTTCCCCTCGGTGTCACTGGCTTGGGAAATCACCCGCACTCCGTTTGCCGAGGGTCTCTCGAACACCTTCCAGAGCTTGAAGCCCCGCATCTCCTACGGTGTGACTGGCCGCAGCGATTTCAATGCCTATCAGTCGCTCTCGACCTATAGCGGCTATGGTGCCTACTATATCGATGGCGAGTGGGTTAACGGTTATGCCCCCTCGGTGAACGCCAACCCCGACCTGGCATGGGAGAAGTCAACCGCCTTTAACGTGGGTGTGGACTTCGTCGCATTTGCCAGCCGTCTGCGTGGTAGCGTCGAGTACTATGACCGCCGTTCGCAAGATCTGCTTTACAACTACACCGCTCCGCAACCCCCGTTCATCTACAACTCGATTCTCGTGAACGTGGGTACTACCAAGAACACCGGTGTCGAGGTCGTGCTCGACTACGACGTACTGACCAACACCGCTGTCAAGTGGACCACCGGCATCAACTGGAGCACCGGCAAGACCAAGCTCACCAAGCTTTCGAGCGATGTTTACCAGATGAGCTATCTGGACCTCTACCGCAAGCCCGGTGTGGGTACCAGCGAGTACTTCTTCCGCGTGGCCGAGGGCGGCCTCATCGGCCAGTACTACGGCTTTGAGCACGCCGGCCTCGACGAGAACGGCCTGTTCATGGTCTATGACAACGACGGCAACGCTGTTCCCGCTGCTCAGGCCGATCCCGCCTGGAAGCGCAACATCGGCAATGGCGCTCCCAAGCACTTCCTCTCATGGACCAACACCTTCACTTGGAACAACTGGGACTTGAGCATGCTCATGCGTGGTGCCTTTGGTTACAAGATCTTCAACATGCGTCGCTATGGCATGGGTCTCAAGGGCTGCGGCACCGACAACGTGCTGGCCAGTGCCTATACCGACTATGCCGACGTCAATGCTGGCGGTAGCATCATCTCGAGCTACTTCCTCGAGAAGGGCGACCATTTCAAGCTCGACAACGTCACCCTGGGCTACACCTTCATGCCCAAGAAGCGCAACCTGCTCGAGAGCATGCGCGTCTATCTGTCGGCCAAGAACCTGTTCACCCTCACGGGCTACAAGGGCAACGATCCCTCGATCGTTACCTCGACCGGCATCACTCCCGGTATTGACTCCAACAGCGCCTATCCCCAGGCCTTCCAGTTCACACTGGGTGTAACCGTGCGTTTCCACTAATCCATCAAAGAGATCAAAGATTATGAAAAAGTATATTTATATCATCATAGCGATTGCAGTGAGCGTGATGGGTCTGTCCTCTTGCACTGACCTTGACGAGAAGGTGAACGACCGAATCGATGCCACTGTCTATTATCAGAACGAAGCCAGTGTCAAGGGTGCCGTTGCCGCTATCTACAACCAGACGTCATCGACCCTTGCCGGCGAGAACTTCTTCCACTTGAGCGAGTATCCCGCCGACCAGCTCACCTGGCGCGTGTGGAACGGTGGCCAGTGGGGCTGGGACGAGGCCATGAAGACGGTGCTCTCTTGGCACAACTGGAACAGTGAGTCCACCATCATCCAAAATGCCTGGTCGGGCGCTTGGACCGCCGTGGGCCTGGCCAATCTGCTGCTCAACGACTTGGAGGCGCTGAATGCCGACGACTTGGGCATGACACAGGAGAAACTCAACCAGTATGTCGCCGAGGTGCGCACCATCCGCGCATGGAACTACTACTGCCTGTTCGAATTGTGGGGCGGCGCGCTGCCCTTGAACGTGAAGGCTGGCAGCGAGGTGCCCGGCACCGCCGATCCCGACTGGGACACCTCGTGCAAGAAGATTTTTGACTTCATCGCTCAGGAACTTGACGAGACCGTGGACCAGCTCGCTGCCGAGGATGGCACCCGCGCCACCGTCAACCGTGCCAACAAGGCGATGAACCGTCTGCTCAAGGCCCGCCTGCTGCTCAATGCCGAGGTCTTCATCGGTGAAGCCCGCTATGACGAGTGCGAGGCCCTCTCCAAGCAGATCATCAACGGTGACTTTGGCCGCTACGCCCTGGCCGACAATTACCGTGACATCTACAGCATCGACAATGTGAAGTGCCCCGAGGTAATCTTCGCGCTTGCTGCCGAGGACGGACAGGGTGCCGCCAATGCCATCAGCAACGTGCGCACCATGGTGGGCATGTGGTATGGCTATGCCGACTATTTCGGACAGTCCTATGACGGCATCGGTGCTTGGAACTGCGTTTGCCTGGTGCCCAGCTATGACAACGCCGGCACCGTGCTGCCCACCGGTGGCAGCGAGGGCGCTAACTGCTTCCTGGATGCCCCCTACAACGACAAGCTGGGAGCCCCCTACGAGCGCTTTGACGATCGCGACATCCGCAAGCAGAACTATGTGTATAATGTGACGACCAAGACCCATGGTCCCGGTATGTTCCTCAAGGGCGTGATGCGTGCCAACTTTGGCACGGGCGACGTGCTCAAGGCCGATGCCGACCGCGACGGCCAGGATCTGGTCTATGTGGATCAGGTGGGCACCTTCTTGAATCAGGGCCGCACCCTCGAGACCGTGATGAGTCCGCGTTGGGGCGAGACCAACTCGGGTGTTCGTCTGGTGAAATATCCCTTGTATCCCACCGATGATGCCGGCGGCTTCAAGTCGATCGACGACGTGCAGTTCCGTCTGGCCGAGGCCTACTACAACGTGGCCGAGTGCGAGATGCGCAAGGGCAACAGTGGCGAGGCCAAGAACTATGTGGACGCTGTTCGTCAGCGTTATTTCACCGCTGCCAACCGTGCTTCGGCACTCGCAGTGGCTGGTCCTGGCTTCACAGCCTTTGACATGGACTGGATGCTCAGCGAGTGGGGTAAGGAATACTTGGGCGAGGGCAACCGTCGCCGCACCGACCTGCGCCGTTTCAACAAGTTCACGCAGGGCACCTGGTGGTTCTGGGGCCGTGCTACCGAGCCCGGCATCGACCTGCCCGCACAGCGCAGCACCAAGTATGAGTGGTACCCGCTGCCGCAGTCCGCTCTGTCGGTTAACCCTGGTTTGATCCAGAATCCCAATTATTAATCCAAAATCCAAATAAAAGACAACGATATGAAAACAAGAAATATATACAGTCTGATGGTGGTGCTGCTGGCGGCCTTGAGCGTGATGACCAGCTGCTCCAAGGATGAGGATATCATCTTTGACCACGAGCGTCAGCAGTTCGAGACGCGTGCCGACCGCATCCTGCTTGAGTTCATCGCTCCCTTCGGCACCTCGGTCGATGAGGAAATCTACATCATGGGTGCCTTTAACGGCGACAGCGCCTCGATGGGCAAGGAAGAGTGGAAGCTCATGAAGGCTCCTGGCAGCGACATCAAGTGGGGCATCTATCTCGATCCCGCGACCTTTGTTAACGGCAAGACCCTTGCCGACGGATTCCGTTTCTACAGTGCCACCCAGGGCACCGAGTTCACCGTCAAGGGTGAGATGGCCAACCACACCGATAACCCCGGCCTGGGCACCTTCACCAACGTGTGGGGTGAGCGCTGGGAGAGCTATTACTGGAGTGGCGACGGCCCCGAGATTGAGCATGACGGCTATGTGGTCTATGTGCTCGACGAGACGGGCTGGGCTAACCTCTACCTCTACATGTGGGGTGATGTGAACGACCTGAACGGTGGCTGGCCCGGCATGGCCCCGACAGGCAAGCAGAAGATTGGCGGTACCGAGTACACCTACTTCGACATGGGCGCTGCCAACGAGAAGTTGAACGAGAACCTCATCTTCAACAACGGAGAGGGCACACAGCTGGCCGACTTCGCTTACACCATCGACCATGATGTCTATCTGCGTGTCACCACCAGCGGTGTCGAGGAGATGAGCGAGCCGGTTACCGTGGAGCACGACGGTTATGCGCTGTTCGTACTCAATGAGTCGAGCCAGACCGACCTTGCCCTCTATGCTTGGGGTGACGCTGAAGCATTCGGTGGATGGCCGGGAATGCTTCCCACGGGCACACAGACCATCAACGGACTGGAGTACACCTACTTCGATTTGGGTGAGACTAACACTGGTCTCAATCTCCACCTGATTCCGAACAACAATAACAATGGGGTGCAATGGGAAGGAGACGACCTGTTCTTCACCATCGACCACGACATCTACGTCCGCATCTTCGACGGTGGCTACGAAGTCATCAGCAAGGACTATCAGGGCGGTGATTCCACGCCTAGCGAGACGCACTACATCTTCATCGAGGACAAGACCGGTTGGGACGCCATCACCCTGTATGCCTGGGGTGACAAGGAATTCTTCGGCGGTTGGCCCGGAGTAGCGCCCACGGGCACTTCGACGGTCGACGGCTTGACCTACACCTACTGGGAGTTCACCAGCGCCGGCGAGTCCGAGCACCTCATCTTCAACAACAATGGCGGTGGCGAACAGGCTCCCGACTTTGACGTGGTGCTGAACAAGGACTACTACCTCATTGTCACGGCCGACGGCGTTACACTCAAGTAAAAAGCCTATTCTTGATGCATCAGGGCAGAACGCTTCACCTGCTTCTTCTGTTCTGCCCTGATTGATAAGCGAGGGAGGCATGGAACCAAAGTGCCTCCCTTTTTTCAAAGCAATCTCAAAGTTTTTAGATGCAGATGTGCCGGCTTTCCCAAAAATTGCGTATATTTGCATTTGTAAACTTGACAATTAACAAATGAAATCAATAGAGTCATGAAGAGATTATTGTTTTTTGCCTTGATGTGCCTCATGGTGAGCACGATAGCGTTTGCCAAGGATGTGAAGCTCACATCGCCCGACGGGTCCTTGACTGTGACCGTCGGCGTGAACGGCGGCAAGGCGTGGTATCAGGTCAACCGTGGCAGTGAGATCGTCATCGGCCGCTCGGCATTGGGCTTTGTGCTCAAGGACGGCGACTTCAAGGACAACTTCAAGCAGGGCAAGGTGACCCGTGCGAGCCTCGACGAGACGTGGAGTCAGCCTTGGGGCGAGGACGCCCAGGTGCGCAACCGTTACAACGAGCTGCGGGTGCGTCTGCAGGAGCGCAGCGGTGCCAAGCGTGTGCTGGACGTGGTGTTCCGCGCCTTCGACGACGGTGTGGCTTTCCGCTATGAGTTCCCCGAGCAGCCCAGCCTCAAGCAGTTCGTCATCATGGACGAGGTGACGCAGTTCGCTCTGCCCACCGACGCCCAGGCATGGTCAATTCCCGCCTTGACAGCCTACTACGAGGGCATCTACACCCGCGAGCCGCTCAGCCAGAAAGGCAAGATGTCGGGTCCTGTAGCCCTCGAGGTGAACGACTCGCTGTTCATGGCCATCATGGACGCTAACCTCACCGACTATTCCACGATGAATTTCGCCCCCAGCGGCACCACGCTCACCGTTGACCTGGTGCCCTGGCAGAACGGCGACAAGGTGCGCATGGAGAACATCCGTGTCACCCCGTGGCGCGCCGTCATCATCGGTCGCACCGCTGCCGACATCCTGCTCTCGCGCATGGCGCTGAACCTGAACGAGCCGTGCAAGATTGCCGACACTTCGTGGCTCAAGCCCAGCAAGTATGTGGGCATCTGGTGGGCGTTGCAAAAACAGCAGTGGACCTGGTCGCAGGGTGACCGCCATGGCGCCACCACGGCCAACACCAAGCGTTACATCGACTTCGCTGCCCGTCACGGACTGGGCGGTGTGCTGGTCGAGGGCTGGAACTACGGCTGGGACACCGACTGGACCAAGCACGGTGACGGCTTCTCGTTCACCAAGGCCTATCCCGACTATGACCTCGAGGGCCTGTGCCGCTATGCCGCCGAGCGCGGTGTGCGCATCATCGCCCACAACGAGACTGGTGGCGCTGCTCAGAACTACGAGAACCAGCTCGAGGATGCCTTCACGCTCTATGAGTCGCTGGGCATCAACACCGTCAAGACGGGCTATGTCAACTCCCACTTCTATAACGGTGAGTTGCAGCATTCACAGTGGGGCATACGCCACTTCCGCAAGGTCATCGAGACGGCGGCCCGCCACCACCTGATGATCGTCAACCACGAGGGCGCCATGCCCAGTGGCATCCAGCGCACGTGGCCCAACCTCATCGCCACCGAGAGCATGCGCGGCCAGGAGTACAACGCCTTTGACCGCAGGGGTGGCAACCCGCCCTATCACGAGTGCATCCTGCCGTTCACGCGCGGCCTGGGCGGTCCCATGGACTTCACCCCCGGCATCTTCGAGTACCGCAACGATGCGGTGCCCGGCACGCATCCGCAGAACACCCACGAGCATCAGCCCGCCTTCAAGTTCATCGAGGACGTGCCCACCAACTGGGAGCGCACCCTCGTGCCCCACGCCGCAATGGGCAAGTATGTGACCTATGCACGCCAGGAGCGCGGCACCGACAACTGGTATGTCGGCAGCGTGACCGACGGTCAGGCACGCGATCTGGAACTGTCGCTCGACTTCCTCGCCGACGGTGTCCGCTACACGGCCATCATCTATGAGGACGGCCCCGACGCCGACTATCGCGACAATCCCTATCCCATGACCATCCGTCGCCTCGACGTGGACCGCAGCACCGTGTTGCACCTCCACCTCGCCCCCGGCGGTGGCGCCGCCATCCAACTCCTCGCCCCCTAACGCCCCCTTTGCTCAAACAACAGAATAATCTGATTGTTCTGATAGCATCCGCGTTCAATTTCTGAAAACGGCGAATTAAACGGATTTCACGAATAGCATCCGCCCCGCAGGATTAACTTGTGGGGCGGATTTCTGCTTTCATCAGACAACCAGCACAACTCACACACAACACTTACAACTTGCCTTTTCGGTGGCATCCGCATCCTATTTGAAAACGGCGAATTAAGCGGATTTTACGAATAGCATCCGCATTCAGTTTTTGACGTCTCGGCCCCCCCTCACCAAGGGCGCAGATGCCATCCGAATAATCCGTATAATTCGCCGACAACAATTGAAAGCGGAAGCCAATCAGATAATTCAGTTGTTTTTTTAAGGGAGGTTGCTTTTTGACATGGTGCGGTGGGTGAGGTTGATTTACCTTTGCAGCGGAGGAAGACGGTTTTGCTTTTAACGTTTCGTTAACATTCCCGCCCCACCTACAGCAATATAACGACAACGGAAATGAATGTTGAAAATCAATGAGTTAAACAAAATCGGAGGAAAAACGACCCATTGCTTTTTGACGTCTCGGCATCCCTCTTAAAGAGGGCGGAAGCCATCCAAAAAAACCGCATAATTCGCCGACAAAAAAAAAACTGAATGAGCGCTGATGCTAAAGTAAAATACTTTGCGTCTTAGCGTCTTAGCGTGAGGCCAGAGTGTGCGGATGCCATCAGACCCATCAGACCATTCAGTTGTTTGATTAAAAGTGTGCGGATGCTATTCGAAAATTCGCATAATTCGCCGACAAAAAAACTGAATGAGCGCTGATGCTAAAGTAAAATACTTTGCGTCTTAGCGTCTTAGCGTGAGGCCAGTGTGTGCGGATGCCATCAGATCCATCAGACCATTCAGTTGTTTGATTAAAAGTGTGCGGATGCCCACACTCCGAGGCTCCTGTCAGGGCGTGAGGGGCATGATGCTGGCGGCCTTGACGGTGAAGAAGTTGTCGCTGTTGGACTTCAGGAGGTTGTACTCGCTGTGGTTGCTCCATGGAGCGGGTTTGTCCTCGATGGCGGTGTCCTCGCCGGTGTCGTTGTTGACATAGGGGGCGATGCGGTTGTGCCAGGCACGGATGCGCGCCTGGGCGGCCTTGCGGTCCATCATGGCGTTGCCCTGGGTGACGAGGAACTTGAGGTGGTTGATGTAGATGGCCTTGAAGTCGCCGAACTTGAGGATGCGGGCGATGAGGCGGTTGCCGTCGTTGCCCCAGTAGAGCGGATTCTGGCGTCCTGCATCGTCCTGGTTGCCGCAACGCAGACTGGTGCCCAGCGTGTTGTCGTAGTCGTAGGGAATGAAGAAGAACTGGTAGTCGTGCAGGTGCTTGCTGTTGAAGTAGAGGTAGTAGTTGTTGGCGTTGTTCCAGTAGTCGTCCCACATGCCCACGGCGACGTTGACGGCATAGGTCTTGAGCAGCAGGTCCACATCGGTGGCCCGCTGAATCCAGGTGCGGAAATCGGCGTCGTTGAGGTTGTTGATCTTGTTCATGAGGTCGCGCAGCTGCACACGGGCGCTGTCAAACTCCTCGGTCTGCGTCTCGAGGGTGTAGGCGTGGCGGTCGTCGGTGTCGTCGTCATACCAGATGTCGCCGTTGGGGTTGTTGAGGCCTGCGGCGCCGTTGCGGCATTTCCACAGGTAGCCGTTGCTGCTGCCGAACTGGTCTTTGCGGTCCTTGACGTAGCGCTTGTCGATGGGCTCAAGCAGCTCGTACACACCGTAGTAGGCCTCGTGGCTGTCGCCCTCGACGTGCAGCCACAGACGGCAGTATTGGTCGCGGGGAGCGGTCCACACGCCTGCACGGCGGAAGAGCTCGAAGCAGAACAGCTCGCGCACACAGGCGGGGTCGTCCTTGAACCACTTGAGGTGCAGCTTGCGCACGCCCTGGATGGTGTGGGCGTCGTCGTCGACATATTTGCGCAGGTTGACGCCGAAGTGGGCGTGGTGCCAGTCGGTGTTGTCGCGGTGGTGCATCTCGCCGTACCAGCCCTCGGGGCGGCGGCGCGAGGTGTTGCCCTTGATGCGGATGCCCACGCTGTCGATGACGGTGGTCTCGCCGTCGCGCACAAAGGAGAGGCTGCCCATGACGTACTGGGTGGTGTAGGCGTTGGCGTCATAGAGCTGCAGCAGGCGGTTCCACTCACTGAGGCTCACGTCGATGTGGACCTCGGGGATGACGTTGTTGTCCCACACATAGTCGTAGCCCTCGCGCACCGGCTCGTGCACCTCGCCGCCCAGCAGGATGTCGATGATGCCGTTGATGTCGGCGATGTTGAGCTCGCCGTCATAGTTGACGTCGCTGCGCTGCCTCACGTCGTAGTTGGCGAAGCCGCCCAGCAGGATGTTGATGAGGCCGTTGATGTCGGCGATGTTGATCTCGCCGTCGCCGTTCACGTCACCCACGCTGAGGCTGAACGGGTCGGGCTCGGGTGTCTCGACATAAGCCTCAATCTTGAAGGTGAGGTTGTTGAGGTCGAAGGTGATGATGAAGTCTTGATCGCCAGTGCCATTGAACTTGTAGGCATGGTTGTTGTTGGCCTTCTGCGTCGTGTAGGTCACGTTGGTTTGTACCTCCTGGCTGCCGTTGCCGTTGGGCCCGTAGCGGTGGTTGGCATTGAAGTCGGTCCAGTCGCTGGTGAGCTTGTCGGCAAAGACGAACCACACCGTCTCGTGGATGCCGATTGTGAGGGAGTATGTGCCGTTGCCCTGGTCGGTCATCTCGATGCCGTGAGCGGGGTCCCAGTTGCCGAAGGGGCCGCTGCCGACGATATAGATGGCAGCCTGTGCCGGCATTGTCGCCAGCACAAGCGCCATGATGGTCATGAGGAGATACTTCTTCATCT
This sequence comes from uncultured Bacteroidales bacterium, assembly GCA_902784675.1. Lineage (GTDB taxonomy): Bacteria > Bacteroidota > Bacteroidia > Bacteroidales > Muribaculaceae > Sodaliphilus. The sequence goes on from CACZVR010000027.1 coordinate 37,414, forward strand.
TGAATTTTGGCTTTTTTTGCTTTGTTAGGCTTTAGGTGTTAGGCTTTAGGCTTTAGTAAAAAAACTCCTAACTCCTGACGGATTAATCCTTATCGTACCAGGTGGAATACATCAGGTAGTTCTTGGCGATTTTCACGTTAATCTCGCTGGCCTGACTGGGGTCAACCATCTTCTTGAACTTCGCCGGCGAACCTGCCCACAGCTCATGGGGACCCACCTTGGTGCCACCCAGCACGACGCTGCCGGCAGCGATGATGGCTCCCTCGCCGATTTCGGCATGGTCGAGGATGATGCTGCCCATGCCGATGAGGGCCATGTCGCCGATTTTGGCGCCGTGCACGACCACGTTGTGGCCGATGGACACGTCGTTGCCGATCTCGGTGACCGATTTCTCGTACAGTGTGTGTATCACGCTGTTGTCCTGGATGTTGACGCGGTTGCCGATGGTGATGGTGTTCACATCGCCGCGCAGCACGGCGTTGAACCAGATGCTGCAGTCGTTGCCCATGGTCACGTCGCCCACGACGACGGCGCTGTCGGCCAGGAAACAGTTCTCTCCGATTTTGGGCTCAAAGCCCCTGACATTCTTGATGATAGCCATTTTAGTCCTTAGTCTTTAGTTTTTGGTTGTTTAGAGTTGTTGGGTTTTGGCGGCGAGCCAGGCGGCCTCGTCGGCGTTGAGCAGCGGGGTGATGCGCTCGCGCACCATGCGGTGGTAGTCATTGATCTGGGCGACCTCCTCGGGGGTGAGCATCGCGCGGTCGATGAGCTGCAGGTCATAGGGGAAGAGCGTCAGCGGCTCGAAGGCGAGGAAGTCACCGAAGTCCTCGGTCTTGTCGGCCTCGACGACGAGCAGCAGATTCTCGGTGCGGATGCCATACTGGCCCGTCTTGTAAAGACCGGGCTCGTTGCTCAATATCATGCCTGGCACGAGCTTGACGTCCACCAGGTTGGTGCGGATGCTCTGCGGTCCCTCGTGGCAGCCCAGGAAGTGTCCCACGCCGTGGCCAGTGCCGTGGCCGTAGGTCATCGCCTCTTGCCACAACGGCAGGCGAGCCAACACGTCGAGCTGGCAGCCGGTGGTGCCCACGGGGAACTTGGCGCGTTGCAGTGCCAGATGTCCCTTGAGCACGAGGGTGAAGTCGTGCTTCTCCTGGGCGGTGGGGTTGCCCAGGGTGATGGTGCGGGTGATGTCGGTGGTGCCGTCCAGGAATTGCGCGCCGCTGTCAACGAGCAGGATGCCCTCGCCGTGCAGGGTCGAGGCGCTCTCGTCGGTGGCCTCGTAGTGGACGATGGCGCCGTGCTCCTTGTAGCCGCAAATCATCGCGAAGCTGTCCTCGCAGTAGAGGTCTTGCTGGCTGCGGAACTCCATGCCCTTGTTCCACACGTCCACCTCGTTGATGGTGCCCGTGGGAGCCGTCTCCTCAATCCACTTGAACAGGCGCACCAGGGCGGCGCCGTCGCGCTCCATGGCATGGCGGAAACCGCTGATCTGCACCTCGTTCTTCATGCACTTGAGGTCGGTGATGGGCGAACGGAAGTAGACCTTCTGGCAGGGCAGGGCGTTGGCCAGGGTGTCGCTCACGCGGTTGGGGTCGATGAGCACGACCTCGTGTTCGCTCACGCGCTCCAGGAAGTGGACGATGTCGTCATAGTTGCGCACGCGCACGCCGCAGTTCTTGAGGTGCTGGCGCACCTCGTCGGTGACCTTGTTGTCGTCGATGAACAGGTCCCTGTTGTTCTCGCCGATGTAGGCAAAGGCGATGGCGACGGGGGTGAAGGCCACATCGTTGCCACGCAGGTTGAGCAGCCAGGCGATATCGTCGAGGGCGGTGACCAGCATGGCGGTCGCCTCGTTGTCCTCGAGGACCTTGAGCAGGCGCTCGATCTTGGCATTGGCATCCTCGCCGGCATACTGCACGTCATGGACGAAGGCGGGCTCGCTGGGACGCGCGGGGCGGTCGGGCCAAATCTTGTCGGCAGGATAAAACTCGGTGGCGAGCATGAAGCCGTTCTCGCCGCAGAAGCGCTCCAGACGGTTGGCGTCCTGGGCGCTGTAGAGGCGTCCGTCGATGGCGATGACCGAGTCCTCCTCGAGCACTTGCAGCAGCCACTCGTGGATGGTGGGGTCATTGCCCATGTTCTCTTTCATCATCACGAAACCGCTGTCCTCGAGCTCAATCTCGGCCTGCAGGAAATAGCGGGAGTCGGTCCACAAGGCGGCCTGGTCGAGGGTCACCACTGCGGTGCCGTTGCTGCCGGTGAAGCCGCACAGCCAGTCGCGGAACTTCCAGTGGTCACAGATGTATTCACTCTGGTGCGGGTCGGTGCCGGGGATGATGACAGCATCGACATTCACGCGGCGCATTTCCTCGCGCAGCGCCTCAAGGTGCGAAAAAGTCTCTCTACTCATTTGTCTTTTATTTTTTGTTATGTTGTTTTATTTAGTTTTGACCGATATTAAGTTATTGAAGCTCTTTATCTTTTTTATAGTGCTCTTTTGCTATTGCAATAGCTTTCTTTAGCTTCTGTGCCAACAATTTTTTATCAGGTAATTGAGTATAGTATTGTGCTATTTTAATGGGACTGCTCTCGTCCAGCATCAGATACTCAATATGTTCGGTATTGCCTTCAGAACAAAGGATCAGACCGATGGGTGACTCTTCCCATTCTTTGCGCTCGTTCTGGTTAAGGTAGCGCAAATAGAGCAACATCTGACCTTCGTGCTCGGGCTTGAACTTTCCAAGTTTCAAATCTATGGCGACTAATCGCCTTAGTCCACGATGGAAGAAAAGCAAATCAATATAATAGTCTGTTGCGTCCACCGTTATGCGCTTTTGTCGCGCGACGAAGGTGAAATCCGAGCCAAGTTCTTGAATGAAATCCTCAATTTGGGTGATGATGGCACTTTCCAGGTCTTTTTCAGTGAAAATGTCGGGTAGTCCCAGCATGTCGAGAAAGTAGCTGCTTCGAAATACAATGTCGGGCAATAAGTTGTTTTTGGCTTTTACCTCGTCCAGCTCCTGCTTAATGATTTCTTCGGGTCGACGACTGATGGCAGCCCGTTGATAAAGCTGCTGGTCGATTTTTTCGTCCAATGTTCTTGTGTCCCAATGCTCGATGCCACACATCTGGGCATAGAATTGACGCTCGAGCGGATCTTTGATGTAAATCAAGCTTTTAATGTGAGTCCAAGTTAATTGTCTCTGCGATGCGGAGACAATATCGTTTTCGTCAAAAGTCTCCGCAGCGCGGAGACAATGTCTCAATTTCTTCTCGCTCCATCCATTGCCATATCTTTCGGTCAACCTGATGGACAGTTTTTTCACGATTTGTTGTCCATATTCTGCCCGCTGGTTAAAGAGCACATCCTCCTTGATGCGTTTTCCCACATACCAGTTTGTCATGCAGACTTCTGTATTCAGATATGTGGCTATTCTGTTCCTGGCCCCATCGATGATTTGGCACACGTCACCGAACAGCGTTTCTTCTGCCTGTAGGTTATTGTTCTTTAACTCATTGTTCATATCACCCGCAAAGTTAGTATTTTCTCATTAAAGAAAATCACACTGGCCGTGATTTTCTTTTTGGGCCAGTGTGATTGATGGTATTATGAGGTTGTTGTTTACTCAAAGATGGGGGTGCCGATGGCGCCGTTGGGTGCCTGGATGTGGAGCATGGCGCACACGGTGGCGGCGATGTCGGTCATGTGGGTGAGACGCGAGGTCTCGCCGGGTGTGACGTGCCAACCCATGAAGATGAGGGGGATGTGCGAGTCACTCTGGCTCCAGGAGCCGTGGTTGGAACCGGCCCACTCGGTCTTGCCGGCATACACGCCCGTGCGGGGCACGACGTAGATCTCGCCGCTGCGCTCGGGGAAGTACCCGAGCTTGATGCGCTCCTTGAGGATGGTGGGAATGGGGTAGGAGTCGATGCGGGCGACGTCGATGGCCCACTGGATCTCCTCGGGTTGCTCGAGGGCTTGGCAAGCGGCTTTCATCACCACGTCATAGTCCAGGCGGGCGCTGTCGATGGCCTCGTGGTTGAGGTAGAAGGTGTATTCCATCTCTTCCTTGAGCAACCGTTTCACGCCGAACTGCTGCTCGAGCAGGGCATTGGCGGCGATGAGGGCGTCGGGGTTGTGCCAGCAGCCGCTGGGCAAGCCGTGAGCCGTCATGCGGGGATAGCTGTGTGTGCCGCCGTGGTCGGCGCTCAGGAACAGCAGATAGTTGCCGCGCCCGATGCGTTGATCCAGCACCTGGATGAAGTGGGCAATCTCGCGGTCCAGCTGCCAGTAGATGGAGTCCACCTTGGGCGAGTGGGTGCCGTAGTAGTGGCTGCACATGTCGGTGTTGGACACGCTGATGGCGAGCAGGTCGGTCGCCTCGCCTTGTCCCAGATTCTCGTTGATGAGGGCCTGCTCGGCCATGGCAAAGGTCAATGTCGTGCCGATGGGCAGGTTGTTGAGGTCCTGGGTGAGTTCGTCGTGGTGGCGCTTGTTGAAGTCGCTGACCCAGCGGGGTAGTTTGTTCATGTAGTAGGTGCTGGTGACGAACGAAGCGCTGCCCTTGTCATACCAGTAGGCGCCCACGGGGTGATGTCCGGCGGGCAGGATGGCGGCGCGGTCTTTCAGGGCGATGCCCACGGCACGGCTCTTGAAGTTGGTGGCCAGCTGCAGCTGATCGGCGATGGTGGTGGTGATGAGGTTGCGGGGTGACTTGCCGCTGGTTTCAGCATTGCCGCCCACGCCGCGCTCGTTATAGTCCCTCACGCTGGTGACGTTTTTGCCGTTAATCATGAAATTGTTGCCCGCGATGCCGTGGAAGGCGGGTGTGGTGCCCGTGTAGATGCTGGCATGGCCCGCAGCGGTGACGGTGGGCACATAGTCGATGATGGTGTTGTTGCACAGGTAGCCGTCCTGGAGCAGGGTCTTGAAACCGCCCTCGCCCCACTGGTAGTTATAGAGGTAGTCCCAGCGCATCTGGTCCACAACGAGTCCCACAACCAGCTTGGGCCTCTCCACTTGAGCCATGGCACTCAAGGC
>CACZVR010000028.1 GCA_902784675.1 uncultured Bacteroidales bacterium
CGACAAAATGCGATTGTGAACATTTATAGATGATTTTTAGGAATATTTTAGATGTTAGTTGGCCATGGATTGGCAATTTATGGCTACATTTGCAGTTAATAATAATGTGAAGCAAAAGTCATGCCCCGTTGACCTGGGCAATGATATCAAGAAGAATAATAACAAAGTAACAGCAAGATATGATTAAGATCAAGAAAGTCATGCTGTCAGCGCTTGTGGTAGCCCCTGCATTGGCCATGGGTCAGCCTGGCGTGATGAACAGTGAAGCCGCCGGCTACCTTGAGCGTGGCAGGCAGATGTATGAATCTCACAACTATGTGGGCGCCATCGATCAACTGGAGCACATGCGGCAACTTCCCAGTGACGCATCGATGCGTGAGCAAACGGACTACTACATCGCCTTGAGCCGATTTGAACAAGGTGATGAGAGCAGTTTAGCGCTGCTGAACCGTTTCATCGAGCAATACCCCGCGTCTCCGCTGGCCATTGAGGCCCAGATGAAGGTGGGCAACTTCTATTTCTACCGCGGACAATGGGAAAGCGCCCTGCTGAGCTATTCGCTCGTGCGCAACCGCGCGCTCGACCTGAACAGCGACGAGGACCTGGACTACCGCCGCGCGTACTGTAACTTGAGGTTGGGCAACTACCGCGAGGCCGAGCACCAGTACTATGAGCTGGAGCGCAGTCCCCGCTACCGCGGCGCCATCGAGTTCTACAAAGCCTATATCGACTATGCCCAAGGCGATTACGCCACGGCACGCGAGAAATTCTCGAACATCCCGCAAAATTCCGAGCTGGGCTATCAATCACAGTACTATATCACTCAAATTGACTTCAACAGGGCCAAATACCGTCAAGTCATCGAACAAGGCAAGGAGTTGCTTGCCGCCGAGCAGAACGACTACTTTGACGCTGAGCTCAACCGCCTGGTGGGCGAAAGTTACTACCATCTGGGTAATGACGTGGAGGCCAAGGCCTATCTGCGTCGCTACATGAACAATCCCGAAGGCGATCCTTATCGCACAGCAGCCTACACGATGGGTGTGCTTGACTTCCGCGACGGCAACTATAATGCCGTGATTAACGACATGTTGCACGTCATCGACGGCAGCGACGCTCTGGCACAAAGCGCCTACCTGTACATGGGTCAGGCCAAGCGCCAGAACAATGACATCAACGGCGCCAACATGGCATTCCAACAGGCCGCCATGATGGACTGTGACCGCAACGTCAAGGAGACCGCCTTCTATAACTATGCCGTGGGCGTGAGCAAGGGCGCTCGCACACCGTTTGACAAGAGCATCGACCTGTTTGAGGACTTCCTGAACGAATATCCCAATTCGCGTTATAAAGACAACGTGGAAGGTTATCTGGTCGACGCTTACATGAACACGACCGACTACCAGCGTGCACTGACGAGCATCAACCGCATCAAGAAACCCGGCGCCAAGGTTCTCAAGGCCAAACAGAATGTGCTTTACAACCTGGGTGTGCAGGCACTGGCCAACAACCGCAACAAGGAGGCCGACAACTACTTCAAGCAGGCGATTGCGGTGGGCAACTACGACAACACGGCCCTCAACGAGAGCCGACTGTGGCTCGCCGAAACGCAGTATCGCGAGGGTAATTACAAGGAGGCTGCCAAGCAGCAGCAGGAGTATGTCAAGAGCATCAAGAAAACTGATGAGAATTATGGCCTGGCACAATATAACCTGGGTTACAGCTTGTTGAACCAGAATCGCTATACCGAAGCCAAGTCGGCATTCCAGAACGCGATTGCCAGCAAGCAGCTTTCAAGCGATCTGGCTGCAAGCGCCTATCAGGGCATCGGTCAGGCACAGTACTATTTGAAGGACTTCAGTGGCGCCCAGGCATCCTACGACCAGGCATTGCGACTCGATAAGAACACCAGCGGCGACTACTCGATGTATCAAAAGGGCATTATGATGGGACTGAGCCATCAGTATGCCGACGAGATTGCCCAGATGGACGCCCTCGTGGCTGCCTATCCCAAGAGCGATCTTGCTCCCCAGGCGTTGCTCGAAAAGGGTAATGCCCAGGCTCAGTTGGGCAAGAACAACGATGCGCTCGACACTTATGCCACGTTGCTCAAGAACTATCCTAAGAGCGTTGAGGCGCGCAAGGGTCTGTTGCAGACAGCACTCATCAATAAGGGTCTAGGCAAGGAGGATGACGCCATCGAGGCCTACAAGAAGATCATCCGCCAGTATCCCACCAGCGATGAAGCTCAAGCTGCCGCCGAGGACCTGAAACTCATCTATGCCGACAACGGTCAGCTGGCAGAATTCAGCAAGTTCCTCGCCAGCGTTCCCAATGCGCCGAAGATTGACGTGAACGAGATGGAGCGCCTGAACTTTGAAGCCGCCGAGAAAGCCATCATCGACACCAAACCCAACGCCGACAAGATGCGTCAATACCTCAAGAACTATCCCAAGGGCGCCTATACCGCCAAGGCACATTATCATATCGCGCGTTACCACTACGGCAGGGGCGAGTATAATGACGCGATGGCAGCCATCGACGAGGCCCTCAAGGGGGGCGGAGATGCCTCCTACGCCCAGGACGCACTTGCCATGCGCAGCGACATTTATTCGCGCCAGGGCAACCACGAGGCAGCATTGAACAGCTACAAGGAGCTTGCGAGCCGCGCCACCAGTGACGACAACCGCACCCTGGCTCAGCTGGGCGCCCTGCGCGTCGCCAAGCAGATGGGAGACTGGAAGCAGGTTCAAGAAATCGCTACCACCCTGCTCGACCGCGGCGGTCTCACCGCCAAGGAAGAGAAAGAAGTGACCCTGGACCGCGGCTTGTCATACGCCCAGATGGGCAAGACCAAAGAAGCCGAGGCCGCATTCAGGGCCTTGGCACGCGATGCGAACAGCGAGTACGGGGCTCAGGCCTCCTATGAGTTATCACGCATGCAATATGAGATGGGCAACTACAAGGGCGCCGAGCAGACCGTCAACGAGCTGATCAATGCCGGCACGCCCCACACCTACTGGCTTGCCAAGAGTTTCATCACCCTTGCCGACGCAAGCTACAAGCAAGGAGATGTGGCCCAGGCACGCGACTACCTGAAGAGTCTCAAAGACAGCTATCCCGGCAAGGAGAAGGAAATCTTTAACGAGATTGAGAGCCGCCTGAACAAGTGGAAGACCGACAAGTCCTCCTCGACGGGCAACTCCAGCACGGACAACAGCAAGAAGAAGAGCACCAAGAAAGGCAAGTAACATCCCATCATCAACCTAGCATTACACATTTATATAATTATGAAGAAGAGATATATAGTAGCCCTGTTGTTGACGGCGATGGCCATCAACGGGGTTCACGCTCAAGACAACACCAACCTGAACAAGGAAATCACGCTCGAGAAGGACATCGCTCCGCTCGAGAAAAAGGCCGTCAAGAAGAACGAGCTGCCCAAGGTCAAGAAGCCGACGACAACGGGAGGAAAGACCCAATTGGGCTACAGCGACCTGACATCGCCCATTGATGTGCAAACCACGATTCCCACGTTGCTCCCCTACGGCTACCGCACGGCGCACAACTTCAGCACCAAGCGCGGCTATCTGGACGTGGGTGCAGGCACGCAAGCCAACTTCAGGGTAGATTTTGGTTACCGCATCTTGAACGAGGAGCGCGAGAAACTGGGTGTATGGCTCAACCACAACAGCACATGGAACGGCAAGAACTCCAGCAAGGTCATCACCCTGGACGAGAACCGCAACAAGCAGAAGTTCAACGACAATGTCCTGGGTGTGGACTACAGCCGCGTCCTGGGCAAGGGCACCCTCTCGCTGGGCGCACAGGCTCACGTTGACATCTACAACTACTACGGCGGGTGGAACGTGCCCATCACAGAAACTCTTGATAACGACCAGATTGGCTATACCGTTAGACCCTATTGCGACTGGAACAGCGAGAAGCAGACCTTCTTTGACTTCAACCTGAACGCTGGTTGGAAGAGCCGTCTCATGTTGCGTGACAACCTGTTGAACTACAACGTGGGCTTACAGTATGGTCACGCTGCCTATGACAAGTCGTTCACCGACCTGTACAATCATGGTGCCCATGACAACTGGGGTGTGCTCACCCTGGGCGGCAGCTATGACATCAATGAGCTCAACACGGCTGCAATGGTCATTAAGGGCGAATATCTGAGACGCGGCGCCAAGTCGAAGACCAACAGCGAACTTGACCTGTTTGACGAGGTGGGCCATATCGTCCTCTCCCCCACCTACACCATCCGTGGTGACATGTTCCGCCTGCAACTGGGTGTGAACGCGCACTTGAGTTTCAGCGACGGGGCATTCTTCCGCCTCTCGCCCAATGTGCGTTTCAACCTGGCACTGGTTGACGGTTTCTCATTCTATGCCAACGCCCTGGGCGGCAAATCACTGGGTTATCGCGTACCCACCCACTATTACAACCATCGCTATGACTACCCGTTGCTCATGTACGGCAGCATCTTCACACCACTGGATGCCGAAGCCGGTTTCAAAGTGGGTCCTTTCCAGGGTTTGAGCGGCAAACTGTCCTTTGGCTATGCTATTGTCAAGGATCAGCCCGGCATCTGCTACAGGCCAATCAACAATGACATGGGACGTCTTGCCCTGATGACTGGCATGATGACCACCTATACCGTCATTGACGGCCGCGGCTATTGGCTGGGCGCCGAGTTGAACTACAAATACCGCTCGCTCATCGAGGCTACCGCCGGTTTCAAATATGCTCCTCATGACGATGAGTTCTTTGCCAACGACAAGCACTACAACAACTACAAGCTGGGCGTGGATCGCGCTTCCACCGTGGGTAACCTGGACATCAAGGTGCATCCCTGGCATCCTCTGACCTTTGACGTGGGTCTGGAATACCGTGGCGGTCGCATGGCCTTGATCAGCAATATCGATGATGACCTCGGCGTGAGATACCACTTTGTTGACATGGATGATGTCATCAATCTGCATGCCGGCGCCAACTACCGCCTGAACAATAGCACCAACTTGTGGCTGCAAGCTCACAACCTGCTGAACCGCCGCTATGACTTGCTGTACGGTCAAGGTGCACAACGCATCGGCGTCATGGCTGGTGTGTCGCTCACATTTTGACGAACGATAGTTAGAGAAATAATGAAACGAGTGCCGAGGGGATTTATCCTTCGGCACTTTTTTACGAGCAGCTGGCTCGTAAAACTTTAACAATGGGCAGGCGGGCTGCGAAACGTGCTCAACACAATAAACTGTGCTTTGCACGGGAAATTAAAACAAATTATTGAATTAAGATTGTGGCCATGCTTGTGACCTGGTCGCTCCTGGGACATGGAAAAGAAAATATAGGCAGGAGTTGAAGTCCTGCCTATATTTTAGCGCTCGGAATGGAAACTATTGCTATCGTCAATAGTTCTTTTTCGGCCAGATGACGGGATTACCAAACATTGGTCAACAGATAATTGATCATCGCCGTCAGGTCATCCATCGAGACAACATCATCGTTCATCTCGTTGCATGCAGCAGCAGCGGCATAGTTGATGGGCGAGCTACTGTCAAGCAAGTAGTTGATCAGAGCGGTCAAGTCATCCATGTCAACATTGCCGTTACCATCCACGTCACCACGCTTGAAGGCAGGTACCTCGGGGAAGACGATGGTGTGGAACGAGATGTTCACAAGGTTGGTCTCGGCACCGGCACTGTAATAGTAGGCCCTGGCAAAGTAGCGCCATCCGTCGACCACATTGTCCATATCGAACTGCACCGTGGTTGTAGCGCCAGGAGCCAATTCAATGTATTGAACCTTGGACTGAACCGCGTTACCGTAGTTGGCATAGGTGTTCTTGAAAATTGTGAATGAGATGTCCTCGCGATAGGTCTGTGAGCCGTTGTTCGTGATGTTCAACAGCACGCTGAATTTATCGCTGTTGATGACACTGCCAGTTTCATTCAGCACCTGAGCCGTTCCCGACAGATTGGCAGCGGGCATCTCGGTGATGGTGAGTGTGCGCGTAGCGATGGGATTGCTGCCGTCCTCGTTGAACGAGAACTTGATGGTGTAGTTTCCTGCAGCAGTGGGCACGTAGCGGAAGTGGACATCACCTGTCTCACCGTTGCCGAGGCTCACTACTCCCGCCATTGTTGGAGTGGAAGTGGAACCAACGAACATGTAGAGCATGTTGCTGACCGACTCGCTATTATTGGTCATGTTGAGCGTGATATTCATCGGGCGATTCGGGTGCTTGTTGCCTTCCATCGTGATGCTGTTGACCGTGTAGTTGGGGGTGGCGGCTGAGCCATAGGCTGTGAACGTGCAGTTATAATTGTTAATTACGACCTCGATGTAATTATTCTCAGCGCCTGCACAGGGGTGCCAGGCGGCACCGACGCCACGTTGTCTACAGATGGGCACAATGCGATAGGTGCCGCTGGTCATGCCAGCTCCGAAGCTAAGGGTTATATTTGAAAGCGTGTAGTAACGGCTTGGGGTAGAGGAATTGGAATAGGTGGTGTAGAGATTCTCGACACGATTACCGTTTTCATCATACAGTCCCCATCCAAAGTCCACGGCCATCACTGATGATGTGAGGTTATAGAAACGGGCAGTCACAACAGCCGAGAAATCCTGGTTTGTAGTACTACGCGTACGAGTGAAAGAATCCAGCGTCTGATTCATCACAGTCATCATCACCTCGGAGGATGTACTATTTCCAGGTCTGATTCCCACGATGGCTGCATTATCAAAGATGTAACCATGGGCACCAGCGGCGCTTCCCGTACCTTGAAGTTGAGGGTTGAGGACATTGAGCAAGAAGTAACCGTTGCTCTGTGAGTTCCATCCCCAGTTGATGTGAAACAGGCCATCATTATCGCAACCGTCGCACACAAAGGCATGGCCACCCGGAGATTTGCTGCCGCTGAAGATCACGGGGCGCGCCGCTTGAAGTTCGGCATAGATGGCGTCTTCCCATTCCTGGGTCGTGTAATTGCTGCGCTTGATCGCGTGCACACTGGGTTCATATCCAAAGTAGCTAGCAAAAGCAAGAGGAGTATAGGTCGTAGATGCACCAGACGAAGACTCCTTGAAATCCATTTCCACCGACTGTGCGCAGTACAACATCAAGGTTGCCACAGCATTTGCGGCTTCGCTCAGGGTGTCATTGGTATAGTAATTGTTCTGCATCTTGTCCCAGCTAAAGTTCACTGGTGCCAATGCAGGCATGTTAATGTTCAAGCTCTCACTTGTGTAGGCCGGTATGGTCATTGTGGGAGCTGCGGGCCATTTCCAGTAATACATCACCTGAGCCATCGCCGTGGCCACACATCCTGTCGAGGCATGCTTGGTGCCGACAAAGGGGAGTTTGATATTGTAGGGGTTACCTTGTGCCCAATTCGAGGGGACCATCGGAGCGATGGCCGGGCGTGACATCACACCCTGACGGGGAGCAACACCCAGGTCCAAAGCTGCAATCTGCTCGACATAGCTATCCAGCATCTCGGCGAGTGCAGCGGGCACGTCATTAGCGTCAAAGGTGCCACAGTCACTGTAACCCAGGACGGCAGGTGCGCGGTCATCACCGGCAACGATGATGAAGCCACTGTCGGCACGCTTAACGTTAAACACATAGTAAGCCGGCTGTGAGGCATTCATCCTGGTGGTCTTCTTCACCATCTCCAAGCCAGCTGTCGACATGGAATGCTTTGCGACGAATTCCCTAGCGACAGAAAGTGCCTGGCCCTCGCTGACCGGTCCTGCCCAAACAGCAGCGACAACGGTCAAACAGGCCATCAAAAATAAAGACAGTCTTTTTTGCATGATTGTAATGATTTTAGGTTAAACAATTTTTTGCAAAGATAATGCTTTTCAAACAAAAAAACGCTTTTCACGGCCACATTCAACCATGAAAAGCGTAAAAGAATGAATCGGTGCAGATAGTGTCACGGGCGGGAGAGCAGGAGCAGGACGCGTGCACGGTTCATGCGCCAAGCCGTGCCATAGATGCTGTCCTCGTCGCCATAGAGAGACATGAGCGTGTAGTTGGCCAGGGTGGCAATGATAGCACTCTTGAGCTGGGCAGCGAGGGTGAGCAACGGGCGATGCTCAACGGCGACGACAAGTGCAATGTTGCCGCTCGGGACGTTGAAATTGATGTTCTGCTCCTGCAGATAGCCGCTCATGCGCGCAAGCAGATCATCCAGACCCTCGCGCACGCGACGGTCCAAAATGGGTTCATTACTCGGGTTCACGCCCCATGCGGTGGCGTTCTCGGCGGGATGCCAGACGCCCTCGGTGTAGATGGCTTGCTGGATCTCGTCCAAATCGATGGTGATTTCAAAACGGTAATTCATGGCTTTTTCAGTTTTCAGTTTTCGGTTTTCGGTTGGCAGTTGGGGGCTAGCGCAGGGAGCGAATGCGGGAGCGGGATTTGGGGCAGATCTTGGTCAATGCTGTGGCGGGCGAGATGAAAAAACGCGAGGCACGGCAATGCTCCAGCACATGCTCCAACGCTTGCTCAACACTCATTCCCTTGTCTTGCAGCCGGGCCACATGCGATGTGATCTCGTACCACATCTGCCGGCGCAAGCGTCGCTTGGGCAATGCTGCGTCATCGCCAGAGCGGAAGGTGCGCGCATTGGCGGCTTTCTTTTTCTCGGCTGCTAGCAGATGACACACGCAGCGATAGGCGCGATCCATGTCCACATGATAGTGTGGATGACCGTTGGCGATGGTGAATTCGGCCGCTTCACGACGGGCTTTGCTCATGGGCATGCCTTGCCCGAGGAACGCATCGAGCGTGGGGTTGAACAATGCCAGGAACTCTTTATCCCGTTGTTCGCAAAGGGCACGATGGCGGATTTCAGATTTAATGTTTTTCATGGTAAAAAAATGGGACAAAATGGTAAAACAATATTTTTGACGTTGCAAAATTACAACTTTCTTGGTGTTTTGTCAATACTTTTGCCCGTTTTTTTTCAAAAAAAATCATAAAGGAGATTCCTAATTCCTAGCGTTTCAAATAAAAATTCAAGAAAAAAAAGCAACTTTTTTGCTAATATGCGAAAAATAACTACCTTTGCGTGTTTATTTGGCGAAAAGCCCTAAAAAAGAGAGAAATAACGTAATAAAAATAATTGTAAATGGCTACATTAGAGAAAATTAGACAAAGAAAGAAGATTCTGGCCATCGTAATTGGTGCGGCATTGCTCGCATTCATTATTGAGGTAGGTATCGAAGCTATTGGCCGCTCGGGTGGTAATAGCGCAGCTGCAAAAGTAGGAAATGAGAAAATTGACATCATGGCATTCCAACGCCGAGTTGAGAAGGAGGCCGCTCAAGACCAGCAGAACAACTCTCAGATGGACGCTGCCGAGCGTCAGCAGAAAGTGCTGGATGATATGATCAACGAGGTGCTCCTGAACCAGGAGTACGACAAGCTGGGTATCACAGTCAGTGACTGGGAGATCAGCCAGTTGATGATCGGCAAGAACCCCGCCCCCGCTGTGACTGAATTTGCTCAGCAGGCCGGTGCCAAGTCGCCCGCCGATTTGTATGACTTCATCATGAACCCTGGCAAGCAGGGCGTGTCTGAAGCTCAGGTAGCAGAGTTGCGCAACAAGTGGGACGAGCTCACCCAAGATATCGTTAATCAGTTCAAGTTTGCGAAGCTCCAGAACCTGCTGGCCGGCTGTTTGGTCGCCAACGATCTGGACCTTGCACAATTGAAGGAAGACGAGGCTGTCACCAACGTGGTAACCTTTGCCAAGAAGGACTATGCTTCGATTCCCGACGACAAATATCCCGTGACCGACGAGGAGCTGAAGGCCGAATGGGAGAAGCTGAAACCCATGTTCAAGATCGATGAGGAAGTGCGCCGCATTCACTACATCGCTGTGAACATCGAGCCCAACGCCGAGGACATCGCTGCTGCCAACAAGGTGGCTGACGCAGCCTATCTGGCTCTGCAGAAGGGTCGTGGTGTTGATTCGGTCCGCCTGCTCGGCACCGTGAAGATCGACACCGCCAAGATGTTGAAGAATGAACTGCCCATGCCCGTGCGCGACTTCTTTGCCAATGCCGAGGTGGGTAGCACCCGCCGCGACACCGTGGTTAACAACCACCACCAGATGTACAAGCTCATCAACAAGGAAACAAGCCTTGACTCGGTAGACCTGGGTTATGTTGTTGTGCAAGGTGATGCCAAGATGCAGAAGGCCGTTCTTGACCAGCTCAACAGCGGCAAGTCGCTGGACGACGTGAAGAAGGCTTATCCGCAGAAGGTTGACGGCAAGCTCACCGAGTGGCAGCGCATCTTCAATGCCCCCGACTCCATGAAGACCAAGATCGCCAACGCTACCATCGGCAATTTCTTTGTATTCAACAGCGGTGAGCAGGGCGCTACCCTGTTGAAGGTTAACGACCGCAAGGCTGCCAAGTTGTTCTACACCCTGGCAACAATCACCTATGACGCATACGCCAGCACCAAGACCAGCGAGCAACTGCGCGACAAACTCCAGGAATTCCTGAACAAGAACAAGACCGTGAAGGAGTTTGAAGAGAATGCCGCTAAATCTGGTTTCAATGCCGAAGAGATGCTTATCACCCCCAGCATTCCGCAGTTGGGTCTGAGCCAGTTCGGCCGTGGTGGCATCAAGGACACCCGCAAGGCCATCAAGTGGGCGTTCGACAGCAAGAAGGGCGAAGTTTCGCCTATCTTCAGCGACAACAACGACGTTCTGGTTGCTGTAGCTCTTGACGACATCTATGACAAGGAATATCTCCCCTACGACTACGATTACGCTAGGAACCTCCTGAGCACTCGTGTTCGCAACAGCAAGAAGGGTGATGACCTGATGAAGCAATACAGCGGCAAGGCTAATGACCTGAACGCCTATGCCGCATTGATGGGCGAGAAGGTTGACACTGTCAACATCGTGTTCACCTCGAACGGTGATCCCAAGATCGGCAACGAGCCCGCTCTGGTTGGTCGCATGGCCATCGCAAAGCCCGGCAAGCTGCAGGGTCCCTGGAAGGGCGACAACGCTATCTTTGTTTACCAAGTTGTTAAGCAGGAGAAAGAGCAGCGCGAACCCACCAAGGAAGAGTTGAGCAACCGTTATGCACAGATGCGTGGTGCAGGCATGTTTGCCAACACGCGCGTTATCAATAACATTCTGAAGAAGGCAACCAAGGTGAAGAAACACCTCATTGACTTCTATTAATCATCATCAGAGATAACGATTAAGCCCCGCCCGATTCAATTCAGGCGGGGCTTGATTTTTAACGGTGAGCGCAATTTTATCGGCACAAATGCCGCCTATTCAAAAAAAATGCGCTACCTTTGGAGGTTAAACCAAAACATCACCTACTTACATGTCAACTGTCAACGAACGACAAGACGAAATCATTGAAGAGTTTGAGGGTCTGGACGACTGGATGGACCGTTACAGCGTCATCATCGACATGGGCAACGCGATGCCCGCGCTCGACGAACAATACAAGACGGCCGACAACCTGATTGACGGTTGCCAGAGCCGCGTGTGGCTTCAAGCCGACTGCATCGACGGCAAGATGCGCTTGCAGGCCGACAGCGACGCCATCATCGTCAAGGGCATCATCTCGATGCTCGTGCGCGTGCTTGACGGCTCAACGCCCCAAGAAGTGCTGGATGCCGATCTCTACTTCATTGAGCGCATCGGATTGCGCGACCACCTCTCCCCCACCCGCAGCAACGGCCTGTTGGCAATGATCAAGCAGATTCGCGCTTACGCCATCGCCTATCAGGCACGAGAGCACTCCGGCTGTTGAAACGACAACAACACATTATTAATATATTAACCAATGCGAGCGTTTCGGCTACTACATCATGGCCGCTGTTCTGTCGCTGTTCCTGTGCTCGAAGTTCGGTTTGGCCGATGACAAAGCGGCCTTGATCTACTCGATTTTCCTGGCTGCCATCTACATCCTGAGCCTCGTGGGCGGTATCATTGCTGACCGCACTCAGAATTACAAGGGCACCATCATGACGGGTATCATCATCATGGCACTCGGCTATGCCGCCCTGGCTATTCCCATCACCGCCACATCGGGCACCATGACTATGCTGCTCGTTCTCACCTGCGTGGCACTGGTGATGATTGCCTTTGGTAACGGTCTGTTCAAGGGCAACCTGCAGGCCATTGTGGGCCAGATGTATGATGACATGGAAGCTGACGCTGTCGCCGCCGGCAAGCCTGAAGAGGAAATCAAGGCCATGAAGGGCCGCCGCGATGCCGGTTTCCAGATTTTCTACGTGTTCATCAACATCGGTGGCTTGGTAGCCCCGTTCATCGCACCGTTCCTGCGCAAGTGGTGGTTGGGGCACCACGGCTTTACCTATGTAGCCGAGTTGCCCGCATTGTGCCACAAGTTTATCGACGGTACAATTCCCGCCGACCAGATGGCCAACCTGCAGACCTATCTTGCACAGGCAGGTGTTGCTGGCGAAGCTTCCGTAGAGGGTTGCCAGCGTTACCTTGAAGTGTTCAACCAGGGTGTGCATTTCGCTTTCATCGCATCGGTGCTTGCCATGTTGATTTCACTGAGCATCTTCATCGCCAAGCGCGGTCTCTTCCCCACCCCTGGCAAGAAGACTGCCATGGCATCGGTAGAACTCACCCCCGAGGAAAAGAAAAGCATGGCCAAGGAGTTGCGTCAACGTCTGGGTGCGCTGTTGGCAGTGCTGGGTGTCGTTATCTTCTTCTGGTTCTCCTTCCACCAGAATGGCGTAACGCTGTCGTTCTTTGCCCGTGACTTTGTCAAGAGTGACCAGTTACCCGCCGAATTGTGGCAGGCCGTGAACCCGTTCTTCGTAATCGTCCTCACCCCGATTATCATGTTGATTTTCGGTGCCTTGAGCAAGCGCGGTAAGGAGATCTCCACTCCCCGCAAGATTGCTTACGGTATGTGCATCGCCGGTTTGGCTTACCTCTTCCTGGCCTTGTATTCATTCACTGCTGGCTATCCCTCGGGTGACGAATTCAAGGTGGTTGATGCTTCGACCAAGATGGGCATGAAGGCCGGATGGTGGGTTATGATTGTCACCTACTTCCTGCTGACTGTCGCCGAGTTGTTCATCTCGCCGCTTGGTCTGTCGTTTGTATCGAAGGTGGCTCCCAAGACCATGCTCGGTCTGTGCCAGGGTCTGTGGCTCGGCACGACTGCTGTGGGCAACATTCTGCTGCCCATCGGCACCATCATGTACAACAAGATGTCGTTGTGGCAGTGCTGGGGGGTCTTCATCATCGTCTGCTTCATCTCTGCTGGTGTGATGCTCGCTATGGTGAAGTGGCTGGAGCGTGTCACCAGTGACAAATAATTGTTTATTCATCATTAATCTATAGGAGAATCTAGAGAATCTAGAGTGACTAGATTTTCTAGATTCTCTAATTAAAAAGACAATTTATCATGTTTGAAGGACAACCAAAAGGACTTTTCGCGTTGGCACTGGCCAACACAGGCGAGCGCTTTGGCTACTACACGATGATTGCCGTGTTTGCGCTCTTCCTCCGCGCCAACTATGGCCTGTCACCCCCCGCTGTTGCGGGAACCATCTACAGTTCGTTCCTGATGGTCGTGTATTTCCTCCCGCTCATCGGCGGTTGGATGGCCGATAAATTCGGTTTCGGCAAGATGGTGACCATCGGTATCATCATCATGTTCTTGGGCTATCTGCTGCTGGCCGTTCCATTGGGCGGCAACACCTTTGCGCTAATTGTGATGATTGGTGCGCTATTGCTCATCGGCCTGGGCACCGGCCTGTTCAAGGGCAACCTGCAGGTGATGGTGGGCAATCTGTATGACGACACGCGCTATGCCGCCAAGCGTGACGCCGGTTTCTCGATTTTCTACATGGCCATCAACATCGGCGCCCTGTTCGCACCGACGGCAGCCGTGAAGATCAAGGAGTATGCCGAGACCGCTTGGGGTTTCTCATCGAATGATGCTTACCACTTCTCGTTTGCCGTGGCATGCGTTTCGCTGATTCTGTCGATTGCTATCTACTATGCCTTCCGCAGCACGTTCCGCCACTGTGAGGGTGGCAAGAAAGTTGCCGTGAAGGCCGAAGACAACACCGTCAAGGAGCCCGAGTTGAGCAAAGAAGACACCAAGGCCCGCATTATCGCTCTGTGCCTCGTGTTTGCCGTGGTCGTGTTCTTCTGGATGGCCTTCCACCAGAACGGACTGTCGCTCACATTCTTTGCCGACGAGTTCACCGCCAACACATCGAGCGGCCTGGAGAGCATGGCCTTTGACGTATGGAATCTTGTACTGATTATCTTCATCGTCTATGCCGGCTTCTCACTGTTCCAGAGCAAGACCGCCAAAGCCAAGGGAATCTCGGGCGCCATTATTGTGGCTGCGTTGGGCATCCTGTACTACAAGTACACCCGCACGACCGGCAGCATCGACATCGCTGCACCCATTTTCCAGCAGTTCAACCCGTTCTATGTCGTTGCATTGACCCCCGTGTCGATGGCCATCTTCAGTTGGCTGGCCAGCAGGGGCAAGGAGCCCTCGGCTCCCAGGAAGATCGCCTACGGTATGGTGGTGGCCGCCATCGCCTATGCCATCATGGCGTTCGCCTCGGTGGGTCTACCCATGCCCGAGCAGACACTTGATGCCAGCGGTAACCTCGTGGGCAAGCATGTCGCCGACGTGACGCCCAACCTGTTGATCAGCGTCTATCTGGTGCTGACCTTCGGCGAGCTGTTGCTGTCGCCCATGGGCATCTCGTTTGTCAGCAAGGTGGCTCCTCCCAAGTACAAGGGTGCCATGATGGGTGGCTGGTTCGTATCGACCGCCCTGGGCAACCAACTCGTGCTTGTGGGTGGTGCCCTGTGGGGAAAGGTTCCCTTGTGGGCATGCTGGTGCGTCTTCCTGGGCGTGTGCCTCGTTGCCGCCATCTTCATGTTCGCGATGATGAAACGCCTGGAAAAAGTGGCGAAGTAACTCCTGACTGCATCTACTAACAGACGAGGGCACGCTGATCAAGGCGTGCCCTCGTCTGTTTTGTCACAATATCAACAAAAGAAAAAAGAAAAAACCGCACTGTGGAAAGGGAAAAGTGAAAAGTTCTTTGTAACTTTGTGGTTTAATTCTTATAGCTCATGGAAGAAGTAACGTATCAGGGCATGACGTTTGAGCCCTATATCAAACGTGAAGAGATTGCCAAGCAAGTGGAGAGGCTTGCTCAAGAGATTAAGCGCGACTATGACGGCACTAACCCCTTGTTCCTGTGTGTTCTTAACGGCGCATTCATCTTTGCCGCCGATCTGTTTCGCGCCTGCGACCTGCATGATGCTGAGATCACTTTCATCCGCTTCAAATCCTACCAGGGTATGGCATCGACGGGTGAAGTGAAGGAAATTATGGGACTGAGCGAAGACATCACAGACCGCCATGTGATCATCGTGGAGGACATCATCGACAGCGGTATCACTGCAGCACAATTGCGCAAGGAGCTTGAAAAGCACAATCCCAAGAGCGTGAAGATGGTCTCGCTGCTGTTCAAACCCGACGCACTCAAAATGGGTCAAGCACCCGAGTATGTCGGCTTTGAGATTCCCAGCAAGTTCATCTTGGGCTACGGACTTGACCTCGACGGACTGGCACGCAATCTGCCTGATATCTATGTACTGAAGGAGCAGAAGTAACCGTGATTACTGATTAGAGATTAGTGACTTAATTAATATATAGAACGATTTACTGTCAAATTCAAGATTATGTTGAACATTGTCATTTTTGGTGCGCCCGGTTCGGGTAAAGGCACTCAGAGCGATAAACTGATTGAACATTACAACCTGTTCCACATCTCGACTGGTGATGTGCTGCGCGACAACATCCGCCGTGGCACCGACCTGGGCAAGACCGCCAAGGGTTACATCGACCAGGGTCAGCTTGTTCCCGATGAACTGATTATCGACATCCTGGCTCAGGTGCTTGACGACAACAAGGACAAGGCGGGCGAGGGCGTGATCTTTGACGGATTTCCCCGCACGATTCCGCAGGCCGAAGCGCTGGAGCAGCTGCTTGCCGACCGCGGCACTCAGATTGATGCCGTCGTGGGCTTGGAGGTCCCCGAGGAAGAGCTCATCAAGCGCATCCTGCTGCGCGGACAGATGAGCGGCCGATCGGACGATAACGAGGATACCGCCCGCAAACGTCTGGAAACATACCACAACCAGACATCTCCCCTCAAGGCTTACTATGAGGAGCAGGGCAAGTACCGCGCGATCAACGGTTTGGGAAGCATTGACGGCATCTTTGAGTTGATCAAAGAGGCACTGGACAACAACTGAGCATAAAGAAACCGTCCCCTTGAATCAACAGTGAGAGAGGATGAGCGAGAATAAAAGCCTGTGGCAACGCATCGGAGATAACGTGCGCTACTGCGTCAGTGGCGTGTGGGATGACACGCGCTCGCTGTGGTCGGTAAAGACTGTGAAAGTCATCAATCTGAGCGTCCGTTCCTTCTTGGACCGGGACCTTCAGTCACAGGCGTGCGCCTTGACCTACAGGACCGTGTTAGCTGTTGTTCCAGCATTGGCCATGCTGTTTGCCATCGCGCGCGGCTTCGGTTTCCAGAATCTGATGCAGAGCGAGCTGTTCAAGTATTTCCCCGCACAACGCCAGGCTCTGGAGTCGGCACTGCAATATGTTGACAACTACCTGTCTCAAGCCTCGCAGGGCGTGTTCATCGGCATCGGTCTCATCTTCTTGCTGTGGACGCTGTGGTCATTGATGAGCAGCGTGGAGGATTCTTTCAATCATGTGTGGGGGGTGTTCACCACCCGTTCGCTGCCACGCAAGTTCACCGACTACACGGCGCTGTTCCTGCTGTTACCAGTGCTGATGGTGTGCTCGGCCGGCATTTCCATCTTCATGAGCGACACCGTGCAACGTGTGCTTGACGGCCATGCGCTGTCCCCCGTGTTGCATAAGCTGCTCTCCTTCATGCCCACGGTGATTTCGTGGATCATCTTCACCGCCGCTTACTATCTGATCCCGAACACCAAGGTGCGCTTCAAAGGCGCACTGTTCGCCGGTGTGCTGTGCGGCACGTTGTTCCAGTGCGTCCAGTGGCTGTTCGTGACCGGTCAGGTTTATGTGTCCAAGTACAACGCCATCTACGGCAGCTTCGCATTCCTGCCGTTGGTGCTGGTGTGGATGCAGCTGTCGTGGCTCATTACACTGGCGGGTGTTGGGCTGACCTATGCCTGGCAAAACTTCGACAGCTTTGCCTACCGTGATAAGGCCGAAGGCGTTTCCAGCACTTATTCTAAAAACATTGCGCTGGCTGTGCTCACACTGGCCGTGAAACGCTTCAAACAGCGCGAGGGCGCCATCAAACTCAGTGAACTTGTTCACGACTATGACATTCCAGGGCCGTTGGCCGATCAGATACTGTCTAAATTGCAACAGGCAGGACTCCTGAACACGGTCAGTGCAGGCAAGGAAGAAGACGACCGTGCCTACCAGCCCACCTTCGATCCCGACGATTACACCGTGAACGGGGTTGTCAAGACGTTGTCGGACATGGGCAACAGCGACTTCATCCCCAAAGCCGACAACCACTTTGCCGAACTGATATCGCAAATCGAAGAACTGCGAGCACGCCAGCAGGAAGCGGTGCCCGACATCCGTTTGCTGGACCTGCCCTGAGCTGCCAACTCACAGAAAAAAGAAAAAAACGACTGCAGTAGCATTCTTTTCGCCAAAAAGTTGTATCTTTGCGGCCGAATCACTGCCACAAGCCTGAATGGTGGAATCGGTAGACACGAGGGACTTAAAATCCCTTGGCCATTGCGGCCGTGTGGGTTCAAGTCCCACTTCAGGTACAAGAAACGGTTGACGACATCAGTGTCGCCAACCGTTATTTTATTGATTTGCAGCAATCTGCCTACTTCATCACCTCGACAATGGCTTTGCCCAGATTGTCAACGATGTCGCTAGCCACCATGCCGTAGGTGCCATGCTCCTGTGCAGCCAGGTCGCCGGCCAAGCCATGCAGATAGACACCCAGCACAACAGACCAATCGGCAGGATAATTCTGGGCGATGAGCGCCGAGATTACACCCGTGAGCACATCACCGCTGCCCGGTGTGGCCATGCCGGGATTGCCGCTGCTATTGACATAGACCTTGCTGTCGGGACGCACCGTCATGGTGTGATGTCCCTTGAGTACGATGGTGATATTGTGCAGCTTGGAAACGTTGATTGCCTTTTTGAGACGTTCCTCGTCGGTGTTGTGTTCGCCGAACAAGCGGTCAAACTCCATGGCGTGGGGAGTGATGATGCTGCGATGAGGAATGCTCCTGATCAACATCGGACGGCGTGCGATGCAGTTGAGCGCATCGGCGTCAAGCAGGCAGGGACGCTTGAAATTCATGATGAAATGGTGGACGGCCTCGAGTGTCTCATCACTAACGCCCATGCCAGGACCGAGGGCCACGACGCTGTAGGTGTGCTTGAGGTCAATAGCCGACGTCATCAATTCCTTGCGATCGGGCTCGAAGAGTGCCTCGGGGACTGCCGTCTGCAACACCTGATAGCCACACCGCGGGGCATGAACCGTCACCAATCCGGCACCGGTGCGCAACGCACCGCGCGCGGCAAGCACCGCTGCGCCCATCATGCCATAGCTGCCGGCAACGAGCAGCAATGTGCCATTGTCATACTTGTTGGTGAAGGGCTTGCGGGGGTGCATTACTTCATGCACATCGTCACGTTCAATCAAGTAATAGTCGGTCGCGGTGCGCGCAATGCTCTCGCGATCCAAGTCGATATCCAGCACCTTGCACTCACCAACACACTCGGCATTCTCGGCAAAATAGAACGCCAAGCGCTTGCTCTGATAGGTCAGGGTGAGGTCCGCACGGATGATGTTGCGGCGGTCATTGCCCATGTTCCATTCACCGAACATGCCCGACGGGATGTCAATCGACACGACGTAGGCCTCGCTGGAGTTGATGTACTGCACCAGCGCGGTATATCCACCCTTGAGCTGGGTGCGCAGGCCGTTGCCGAACAAGCCATCGACCACGACGTCATTCTTGCCGAGGGCAGGAGGCGTGAAGTTCTGGATGACCTCGATGAAATCCAGGTCCTCGCCCGCCACCTCAAGCAGGCGGTCGCGGTTAGCCAGACAACAGGGTGAGAGCTGTGCCGACTTGATGTTGAACAGGTACACCTCGGGGCGGTAACCCTGCTCATACATCATCCTTGCCACTGCAAGCGTGTCCGCGCCGTTGTCACCAGGGCCGGCGAAGAAGACGAAACGCTTGGATGTTCTCCAGCGTGATATGAGTTCATAGGACACCGCCGAAGCCGCCCTCTCAATGAGGTCGAGCATCTCAATGCCCTCATTTTCTACCGTATGATCGCCAATGCGGCGTAATCCGTCGTTGGTAAATATTTTCATTGCTATCGAGTGATTTTCAAGTTTTTGTTTAATTGAGCCAACAAAATTACTTCTTTTTTAGCTTTAATCGGACATAAAGTCAAAAGAAAATCCAAGTTTTATTTCTTAAAAAAATGTAACGGCTCTGCACCACACATTACCGCGTGACGAACAATCGCAGTTTTTACCACAAATTGTATGCTCATGCAAAAAATGGCGCAAATTATCTTCGTCTAATTATCTGCATCAAAACTTTTTACTATCTTTGCGGCCAAATTAACGCATCAACATAATTTATAAATTGAAGAAATGAAAAAACAACTACTCATGTCTTTGGCTTTTGCGCTGGTGGCTGTGACCTCTTGGGCACAAGCATTCAACATCGGTGGACACCGCGCGCCAATTGACACACTCAACCACATCTGGCTTTGCAGTGTACCGCAAGAGCTGTTCGGCAATGACTATGAAGCAACGATTAGCTTCGGTGAGGAGATGAGCAATCTCACTATCGAGGATGTCGCCATCGCCAACGGAGACACTTTCAATTTCCAGGGAATTGAGGGCGGTAAGCTCTATAACGTATCTGTCATGATCAATGACAGTCTTTACACCGGTGGCATCACGTTCACCTGGCTGCCCGTCGTGGAACTCGAAGGCTTGTTCGGTACCGAATACAGATACGGCACGTTGACCATCAGCGAACCCGATTCGGCTTATGCCGAGCCCATGTTCGCCAAGCTCAGATGGCGCGGAACCGCCACCAATACCTATGGCAAACACAAACGCAACTTCCGCGTCAAGTTCCTGGACGAGGACACCACCAAGATGGACAGGCGTTTCTTTGGTCTTCGCAAAGACAACAACTGGATTCTTGATGCCGGACAGATGGACTTCCTGCGCGTGCGCAACCGCGTGAGCACCGACTTGTGGCTTGATATGGCACGCCGTCCCTGGTATGCAGACAGTCTGCCCAATGCGCGCAACGGCTCGCGTGGCCAGATGGTCGAGATGATTAAGAATGGCGCCTATATGGGAATCTACAACATGTGCGAGCCCCTTGACCGCAAGCAGTTGAAACTCAAGAAATATGAGAAGCTCTCGGGCTACAACAACTACCTCATTCACGGCCAACTGTGGGACACTGATGATTGGACC
This sequence comes from uncultured Bacteroidales bacterium, assembly GCA_902784675.1. Classification (GTDB taxonomy): domain Bacteria; phylum Bacteroidota; class Bacteroidia; order Bacteroidales; family Muribaculaceae; genus Sodaliphilus. The sequence goes on from CACZVR010000028.1 coordinate 20,603, forward strand.
CGCACCGTCACCATGATCGATCCTGCACCACGCGAATATGGCGCTACTTATTGGGATGGCTTTGAACTCAACTATCCCGAATATGACGATGTCCACACCGTCAGCTGGAAGACTCTTGAAGATGCCGTATGGTTCGCCAACCGCGCCGGTAAGGATGAGTACAATCATCAACTGCGCATCGACAGTCTGGGCTACTACTTTGATGTACCCGTCATGGAGGATTATCTCATTTTCATTGCTACAATTCAGGCATTGGACAATGGGGGCAAGAACATCTACTATGGTGTGTATGACCGCAGGGAACATCCGCGCCTGACGATTGCACCTTGGGACTTGGACATCAGCTTAGGCCAGAATTTCGCACCAGGTGTTGACCTGCCCGAGATGGTAAAGCCCGATCAGGACTTGGGCTGGATTTCACACCTTCCCATGGCCATGATGCTTGAAACCGAGTATTTCGGCAGACAGATCGTTAATCGCTATTTTGAATTGCGAGAGACCGTGCTGGAGACCGAGAGCCTCGTGAACCGTTACCGCTCGGCCATCAACGAGCTCATAGGCTGTGGTGCTGCTGCACGCGAGGAAAGCCGCTGGAGCGGTGACACCGACTTGGCAGGGAAGCCGCTGAACCTGAGCGCCGAGATGGACTATGTTGAGAACTGGATCAGACAGCGCATGCCCTATCTGGACAATTACTTCGCCAATCTGGACTTCATCATTCCTCCCATCGAAATTCCCGGTGATGTCAACCTTGACGGCGAGGTCAACATCGGTGATCTTAACATCGTCATCGGCATCATTTTGGGCCAGCAGTATGACGAAGGCACCATGAGGCGTGCCGACGTGAACAAGGACGGCGAGGTCAACATTGCCGATGTGAACGCCCTCATTGCAATCATCCTGGGTTAATCCCACTGACATAACAAAAGAAACGCAGCCCGAATGGACTGCGTTTCTTTATCGTGATTCGCGTGGGGCTCGAACCCACGACCCCATCCTTAAAAGGGATGTGCTCTACCTGCTGAGCTAGCGAATCTCCAAAAAGCGGTGCAAAGGTATAGCTTTTTTCTATACCAGCCAAATAATTTGGCAGGTTTTTGTTTTATCCCCTTTTCTTGAAGGGGCTATATTACCTTTACTCGGCCACGAGTTTGCAAATCTCGACGATGGTCATCATAGCTTTTTCCATCGAGGGAATGGGCACATACTCGAAGCGTCCGTGCATGTTCATGCCTCCAGCAAAGATGTTGGGGCACGGCAGATTCTTGAACGAGAGTTGAGCGCCGTCGGTTCCGCCACGAATGGGTTGCACCTTGGGAGTCACTCCGGCATTCTCCATGGCCTGCTTGGCAATGTCGATGATATTCATCACGGGCTCAATCTTCTCGCGCATGTTGTAGTACTGGTCCTTGATTTCGCATGTGGCGCAATCGGGGAACTCGGCATTGATCTTGTGACACAGGTGCTCAATCTCGCGCTTGCGGCTCTCGAAACGGGCACGGTCGTGATCGCGGATGATGTAGCTCAACGTGGTCTTCTCCACTCCGCCCTGCATGCTGATGAGGTGGTAGAAACCTTCGTAGCCCTCGGTGTGCTCGGGAGTTTCCCATCTGGGCAGCATCGTTGCAAACTGCATGGCGACGCGCATCGAGTTGAGCATTTTGTGCTTGGCAGCTCCGGGGTGCACGTTCAAGCCCTTGAAAGTAATCTTGGCGCTGGCGGCATTGAAGTTCTCATACTCCAGCTCACCCACTGCACCACCGTCCATGGTGTAGGCCCAGTCACAGCCGAATTTCTCCACGTCAAAGTGGTGGGCACCCAGGCCGATCTCCTCGTCGGGGTTAAAGCCCACACGAATATTGCCATGCTTCACCTCGGGGTGCTCTTGCAACCATTCCACAGCACTCAGAATCTCGGCGATACCAGCCTTGTCGTCTGCACCGAGCAGGGTGTCACCGCTGGTGACGATAAATTCTTGTCCCTTGTAGTCGTTCATCTCGGGGAACTGCTCAGGGTCAAGGACGATGCGAGGTTCCTCGCTCAGGACGATAGGCTCGCCCTCATACTTGACGATGCGGGGTTTCACGTCATGGCCGCTCATGTCAGGGGCGGTGTCCATGTGGGCGATGAAGCCAATGGTGGGAAGGGGCTTGTCGGTATTGGCGGGCAAGGTGGCGAACAGGTAGCCGTTGTCATCGAGCGAGATGTCGCTCAAGCCCATGGCCTGCAACTCTTTCTCCAATTCCTTGGCAAACACCATCTGGCCCGGTGTGGAGGGCGTCAGGTTGGTGAGTTCGTCACTCTGTGTATCGAACTTCACATACTTCAAAAATCTGTCAACTAACTTTGTCATAGTGATATCTTGTTGTTAATGGTTATTATCCAATCGGCAAAGATAGTAAAAAGACTTTAGACTTTTGTCCTTAGACTTTAGTTTTTATTTACTAGGGAACATCAGAAGGGGCGGAATTGTTAAATTTGTGTTAAAAAGAGAATAAACAGGTTGACAGGTACAAAACTTGTATATATCTTTGTGATATCAAAACGATATCATTTAATTAAGACTAAAGATTAACTTTTCAACTTTTACGATTATGGAAACGAAGGAATTTGATTTCAAAGGTGTTACCCTGAATGGTTTTTTGATGCTGTTCGTCGTGATTTTGCTGCCGATTCTTGCTATTTGGGGCATTTACAGGAGCGTTGTACTGTTCGACATGCCAAATCACGGTGCCCTGCCTTCAGTATTGCTCATTGTGAGTATCCTGTTCATCATTGCCACCTTAATTATATTAGGCGGTTTCCTCATGCTTGAGCCCAACACCGCTCGCGTTACCACTTGGTTCGGCAAATACAGCGGCACATTCACCAAGACCGGCTTCTACTGGATCAACCCCTTCTACGGCAGCAAGAAAGTGTCGCTGCGTGCCCGCAACCTGGATGCCGAACCCATCAAGGTCAACGACAAGGTGGGTAACCCCGTAATGATTGGCCTGGTGATGGTGTGGAGACTGAAGGACACCTATAAGGCCCTGTTTGAGGTCGACTCGCAGACGATGGCTTCGACCGACGGCACCTTGAGCGGCAACACCAAGGGTTTGATGCACGCCCTCGAGAACTTTGTGAGCGTGCAGAGCTATGCCGCCTTGAGGCAGGTAGCCGGCCAGTATGCCTATGACGACAACGACGAGGACACCAAGGAACTGACCTTGCGTTCGGGTGGCGACGAAATCAACGAGCAACTCGAGGACAAACTCAACGAGCGCCTGTCGCTGGCTGGCATCGAGGTGGTTGAGGCCCGTATCAACTATCTGGCCTACGCTCCCGAAATTGCTGCTGTGATGCTGCGTCGCCAGCAGGCCAGTGCCATCATCACCGCCCGCGAGAAGATTGTCGAGGGCGCTGTGAGCATGGTGAAGATGGCTCTTGACAAACTCTCGAGCGAAGAGATTGTGGAGCTTGATGACGACAAGAAGGCCTCGATGGTGAGCAACCTGCTGGTTGTCCTCTGTGCCGACGAACAGGCCCAGCCAGTGGTCAATACCGGCACACTGAATATGTAATTTCACAATTTTCGGTTCTCAGTTGCCAGTTTTTAGCGGCATCCGCTTTCTACTGACAACTGAAGACTGAAAACTGACAACTAAAAAAAGCAGACCATGGCAAAGAAAGCCACAAAGAGTTTCATCCTGCGTGTCGACAGCGACACGATGGATGCCATTGAGAAATGGGCAGCCGACGAGTTCCGTTCCACCAACGGCCAGTTGCAGTGGATCATTACCGAGGCGCTGCGCAAGGCCCGCCGTCTGCCCAAAAAGAAACGCGAGCCCGAAGAGGGAACTCAAAAAGACACTCCCAACTCAACTGAAAACTCAGCATCATGAATCTCAGTAAAAAAACAAAAAGTCGCCTGATTACCTACGGCACCATGCTGCCGCTGTTGGGCATTCTGTGCTATCTGCTCTACACTGGCGCCATCAGCAAAGTGGTGTTTTGGGGTGTCATCATTGTCTGGATGATCCTCAACGCGTTTATCCAGTACAAGTTGAATCCCGAGCAGTTTCAGCAGGCATATGATGAGAGCAAGAAAGCCGAAGAAAACGAAATGAAGGTGAAAGTTCCCCCGAGCTGGGCCACAATTGCCTGTGATGTCATCATTGCGCTCATGTACATTGCCTCATGGGTGCTGGTGATTCATCAAGGCACACTTGTCAGCAACCTTGTGAGCCTTCTCGTTCTCACGTTTGTGCTTGTCGTCTTTGTAGGGCTCAACTACATTCCGCAAAAAGTCGAAGTCATTGACGGTGTGGCCAACTGGAAGCGTCTCATCGTGGAAATGTGGCGCAACCGCATTGTTGCATTCCTGTTCGCACTGGCGTTCTTCGGCATCACTATTGACGCTCACTCATTGCTGGCTAAAATCTCTTTGGCAGCATTTGTCCTGATCCTGTTTTTCTCGGGCTATTTCATCCGACGAATCAAGTAATTATCCAACATATAAGATCTTTACCGCTATGGACCGCAAGAAAGCAATTTACATTTTCGCTATCGTCGACACTTTGGTCAACTTTCTCATCATCGTCTTGTTTTTGTTAGGCAAGTTGAGTCTGACGGGTTTTGCCATCACGCTGGGCGTCGCCATGCTCATTGCGTTGGGCGCGGCTGCCATCATCATCCGCAAGACCGAGTGAAGGTACTATGAAAAAGCACATGGAGCGGGTTTGGCAACGGTGGGGCGACGCCGTCAGGTTCCTTGGTTGGGGCCTAGCGGTGGCGTTGGTATGCTTTTTGCTGTATCGCGTGTTCGTGAACGGTAACGCTACACATCTGGTGCCCTTGAGCGAGGCTGGGCGCGACAGCCTGATGATGGTTGCCGTGCCTTGTGGCATGAGCGACACGCTGGTGCGCTATGACGCCTTCATCGTGCATTTCAACAGCGAGCGGGGCATCGCCAACTGTGCTGCCTATGAGCTCACCCGCAACGAGTTGAACGGAAGCGTTGAACGCAGTGACGAGTTCATGGCCGACCCCAGCGTGAAGGGTTGCCCCTCGCCAGCCGACTATGCAGGCAGCGGGATGGACCGCGGCCACCTGGTGCCGGCTGCCGACCTCAAGTGGAGCCCCGACGCCATGCAGCAGTCGTTCCTGCTGACCAACGTGTGCCCGATGCACAAGACGCTCAACGAGGGCGGCTGGGCCAAGCTCGAGGAGAAAGTGCGCGAATGGACCCGTCGCGACAGCGCCCTGCTGGTGTTCAGCGGGCCCGTGGTGAGCGGCGAGACACGACAATGGCCGACGGGCATGTGACGGTGCCCGGTGCCTTCTACAAGGTCGTCGTGGCGCCCTGCGTGAGGCCGATGCGGGCCGTCGCGTTCATCTATCCCAACGGGCACAGCGGGGGACGGTTGCGGCAGTATGCTGTGAGCATCGACGAGGTGGAACGCCGCACGGGGCTGGATTTCCTCCCCACTCTGCCCCTTGAGGAGCAGCAGCGGCTGGAATCCAGGATCCACCTCGAGGCGTTCATGAATTAGGAGTTAGATAATTAGGCTTTAGGTTTTAGGTTTTAAGGATATGAAACAAGTTGTGAAGATTTGGGTGTTGGTTGTGGCGATGGTGATGGGCGGTGCCCTGCCACCGCAAGTCATTGGAGACGGTGACATCACTATGCAGTGGTGCGCCCAGGCCAAGAACAAGCACAAGAAAAACAAGAAGTCCAAGAAGAAAGACAAGGTCAAGAAAGACAAGAAACAGGCTACAGCTCACAAGAAATCAAAAAAAGCCGACAAGAAGCATCAGGCAGCCACCGCTTCGCCCCTGGCCAGCCTGCCAGCCATCGGCCATGCCTCTCCAGCCACTGCCATGCCACAGCAGGGGTCCAACGCGCTACTGGCGGTCACCATCCCCAAGGGCGTTGCCAACCAGGTGCTCAACTATCAGGCCATCCGCGTGAATTTCAACCCCTCGCTGCGCATTCCCAATTGCGTGGCCTATGAGCTCACCGCTACGATGGTCGCCATGGCCGACGCCCCCGACCACGAGGTGCGCAAGAACTACAACTATGCTAAGGATTCCAGTGTCAAGTCCTGCCCCGACAACTGGGAATACCGCGACAGCGGCTACAGCCGTGGCCACATGGCGCCCGCCATGGACATGCGATGGGACAAAACCGCGATGAAGCAGTGTTTCTACATGACCAACATGTGTCCGCAGAACACCAAACTCAACAACGACCACTGGCGTGTGCTCGAGGAAAAGGTACATCGCTGGGCCAAGCGCGACAAGCGCATCCTCATCTTCACGGGACCTATCATGGGCAAGAGCCCCAAAATGATTGGCAAGGACAAAGCCAACATCGCTGTCCCCGATGCCTTCTTCAAGGTACTCTACGCTCCCGAACAGGGCCGTTCCATCGCCTTCATCTACGAGAACCGCCCCAGCCCCGGCGGCATCAGCAAATATGCCGTCACGGTCGCCGAGGTCGAGCGCCGCACGGGCCTCACCTTCTCCAGCGCCATCCCCAAGCGCCAATGTAAAATCGAGGACTGGCAATAACAGCGAGGAGGGAGGAGAGAGGAGAGAGGAGAGAGGAGAGAAGAGTGAACGCGGACGTCCCCCTACTCGCTCCCCGCTACTCCCTCCTCTCTACTCTGCTCGCAAAGCGAGCACTAACCCAGGATGATGGCGATCACCGCATTGATGTCCTGCACGTTGACCTCGCCGTCGCGATTCACGTCGGCTCTTTCCATCGTGTCGGGATCCACCTGCCCGAAAATCGCTGCGATAATGGCATTGATGTCGGCAATGTTGATCTCACCGTCCACTACCACATCGGCATTCAGCGCCGAACTCATCACAATCTGTCGCACGGCACCGCTGCTGTTCACGTCGCCTTTCCAGGCGGCAAAGCGCAAGCGTGCCTTGCTCATGGTGCGGGGCACGGTGATAGACAGCGGTATCTGGTTGACGCGCCCCACACTGGTCGGCACAAAGGTGACCGAATCCACTGTCACCCCGTTCTCGTCCAGCAGGGCGGCTGTCAAGGCCACCTTGCTCACCACAAAGTCGGGCTCCTGCCATTGGGTAGTGACCCACGTCACGTCCATGTCGATCACCTCGCCCTTGCGACACACGAACTGGGGCGACGTGAGCGTCAGATGCAGACCTGTGCTCGTGGTGTAGAGAAAGATTTTGTTTCCCAGAATATTGTCACTGTTGAGCGCGGTAGCCGGATTGGTGTAAATCCAGTCATCAAAACTTTTGTTGGAAAACTGCGGCAGCTGCGCCCAGGCGCCACATGCCAACAACATCACACAGGCAAGAAGAAGTAATCGTTTCATAACAATAAATGGTTTGATTGCACAAAGGTAGCACAATCAAACCATTCAGCGAAAAGAAATCAGGTGTTATTGTTTTACTTGAGCATGCCGATGGAGCGCTTGAGGAAACGTTCCAAGCCCTCGCCCTTGAGCATGTTGTTGCTCAACAGGGCGATGTCGATGAGCTGATGCACGCGACTCTCGCCGGCGCCATAGGCGGTGATGAGGTTCTCGCGCTGCTTTCGCAGCTCGTCGAGGTGCTTGCGGTTGTCCTCAAGTTCCTTTTTCTTGTCCTCGGGGAGTCCCTTGCCGTCCTTGTCAAGGTCGCGGATGGCATCGACCACATGCTGGGTGGCGTTGATCTGCTCGTTGACGAGCTTGAGGTCGGCATCGAGGGCTTTCTCGGCCAGGTCGACAATCTTCTGCACCAGCGGATGCTTGGTGTTGAGCACGAGGCTGTACATGTCGGGCATCTCGCCATAGAAGCTCATGCCGGGCTGGAAGCGCGCCATATCCTTCATGCGGCGCATATACTCGGCCTGGGTGATGACAAGGGGCTTGTCGTCGGGGCTCATGGCGGCAAAGCTGACCATGAACTCGGCCTTCTCGACGGGCGGGATCTGGGACTGGAACAGGCTGCGGGCGATGTCCTGCTGCTCGGGTGTGAACTGCGGGGTGTTGTCATCCTGCTTGGGGATGAGATTCTCGAGCACGTCGCTGTCGACGCGCAGGAAACGCATTTTGGCATCCTGCTGCTTCTGCTCGAGCATGTCCATGAAGGGCACGTCCAGCTCGCCGTTCATCATCAGTACGTCATAGCCATGGTCGGTGGCCGCCTTGATGTAGGCATACTGCGCCTCCTTGTCGGTGGCATAGAGGCAGATGAGGTTGCCGTCCTTATCGGTCTGCTCACCCTTGATGAGGTTGCGGTAGTCCTCGAGCTTGAAGAACTTGCCGTCGGTGTTCTCGAGCAGGGCGAACTTGAGGCCCGACTCGCAGAACTTGTCGTCGCTCAACATGCCATACTCGATGAAGATCTTGATGTCGTTCCACTTCTTCTCGAACTCCTCGGGCTGGTTCTTGGCGATTTCCTCAAGGCGGGCGGCGACCTTCTTGGTGATATAGGTCGAGATCTTCTTGACGGCACGGTCGCTCTGCAGATAGCTGCGCGACACGTTCAGAGGGATGTCGGGGCTGTCGATGACACCCTGCAGGAGCATCAGCCAGTCGGGGACAACGCCCTCGACACTATCGGTGACATAGACCTGGTTGCAATAGAGCTGGATGCGGTCCTTGCGGATGTCGAGGTTGTTCTTGATCTTGGGGAAATAGAGGATACCCGTGAGGGTGAAGGGATAGTCCACGTTGAGGTGAATCCAGAACAAGGGATCGTCCTGACCCGGTTCGATGGCATGGTAGAACTTGAGGTAGTCCTCGTCCTTGAGGTCGGCAGGCATGCGCGACCACAGCGGCTCGATGTCGTTGATGACCTTGTCGCGGTCGGTGTCCACATACTTACCGTCCTTCCACTCCTGTTCCTTGCCGAAGACGATGGGCACGGGCAGGAAGCGGCAATACTTGCGCAGCAGGCCCTCGATGCGTGCAGGCTCGAGGAACTCCTTCTCGTCCTCGTCGAGGGTGAGGATGATGTCGGTGCCGCGCTCGGACTTGTCACAGTCGCCCATCTCGAACTCGGGCGAGCCGTCGCAGGTCCACTGCACCGCCTGGGCACCGTCCTGCCAGCTCAGGGTGCGGATTTCCACCTTCTTGGCCACCATGAAGGCCGAGTAGAAGCCCAAACCGAAGTGGCCAATGATGGCGTTGGCCGTGTCCTTGTATTTAGCAAGGAACTCCTCGGCCCCCGAAAAGGCGATCTGGTTGATGTACTTGTCGATTTCCTCGGCAGTCATGCCGATGCCGCTGTCGCTCACGGTGAGCGTGCCAGCCTCTTTATCGACACTGATGTTGACACACAGGCCCTCGGTCGAGCCCTTGAACTCGCCAGCACCGGCAAGGGTCTTGAGCTTCTGCGTGGCATCGACAGCGTTGCTCACCAGCTCGCGCAGGAAAATCTCGTGGTCACTGTAAAGAAATTTCTTGATTACGGGGAAGATGTTGTTAGTCGTTACCCCAATAGTTCCTTTTGTTGGCATTTTATTATGTTTTAGTTTTTAGTTACTGATTGATGGAGGCATAATGGTCTCTGTCCACTGTACATCAAATAACATGCCATTGCCGTGCAAAGTGACAAATCGTCACCCCAGTCTGCCAATACTTAACCAGTCGCGCCGCGGCCCTCATCAGAGCCACGGCGCGAAGCGTTCTTTACATGTTCCCTCAAATGGGGGTATCAATCCAGACTTGCCGACCCAGTGAGCAAATAATTGATCAGGTCGGTCAAATCGTCCATGGTCACATGGCCGTCACCACTCACATCGGCAGCTAACAGGTCCATGCCGGTGCTGTCGTTGGTGAGCAGGTAGTTGATCAGCAGCGTCAAGTCGTCCATGTCCACCTCACAATTACCATTCACATCCCCCGCGACACAGTAGAGTGCCGCCAGCTGTAACAATAGCTTCTGGGCACGGCTGCGCAACCACTGAGGGGCCTCCGTGTAGGCCTGGTAGCTATAGTTGAAGGTTTCATCGCTCCACACCTCGGCATTATGCTCAAACGACGGAGCCGCATACTCGTAGTAATCCTGACAGAATTCACACAACTCATCAAGCTTCTCGCCCATGAATGCTTTGAAGGCTTTATAGACTTGCCGTCCCACATCGGTGCGGTTGTGAATGTCGGTGAAGAAACGCTTGCCCGAAGAGTTTATCGATGTCTGATAAAAGTCTTCGGATGTAGAGACAGCAAAATAATTGCCTCCCGTGCCAAAACCGAAGCCATAATCCATATCCCAGGCAGGACCAAAGACAAAACGGCCCGTGTCGGACAACATGTCGGTGTGATAAAAGTAAGTGCTCTTGGGCCACAGGATCTCGCGATTCAGGATATACTCGTTCATGAGCATATAACGCGCCAGCGACTCCACATCGACATGTGGAGCAAGATCACCGCCATTCTTGACCGCGCTTTCAAAGGCGTTGAAGCGCTGCTTGACAATGTCCAGCGTGACAAAGCTCTCATCCACACCGAATTCTGGCTCCTGGACCATAATCGGCAGATAATAGCCCGGACTGGGATACATCTGAGTTATCGCCTCGTCAAAGTTGCGTTCCATCTCGATGAGGGCGGCAACTTCCTCGTGCTCCAAATCAATGCTGTTGTTCGAGAAACCCACTTTCTCGGTGAACGTGTAGCTGCCCTTGCAAACGCCATTGACATACAAGTCCACAGGAATCATGTGGTTGGGGAAAGGCAGATCCAGCAGATAGGCAATCAGCATGCCGATGGGGTTGGTCATCATCGAGCCCCTGGATTTATTGGCCAACAGGACCCAACTCTTAGCGTTTTTCAATCCCAGCGGCTTGCGCTTGCTGGCGAACTTCAGGCGATAGGGATTCTTGGCATCGGGATTTGATGACCAAGTGCTGTTGCCACGGCCCTTGACTTTCACCGAGTCGGTCATTGATGGGAAAATGCCAGCGCCATCGATGATGATTTCGGCATCCAGGTAATACTCCTTGCTGCTGATGGGCTCACCATTCACTGTGTTGATGTCGATGCGAGGCACAGCGGTTGCCTGGTCGGTGAGGAAAAGAACCTTCACTATGTAGGAACGCCCAAACTGTTCCATCCCAAAGGTGTTGTTCACCCTGGGGGCAAGGATTTTGTCACCAGAATAACCCACAAGATAGGTCACATCGCCATCGAAACGCAGGCGGCTTTCCTTGCTCACCTGCTTCACACCGTTGACCCATGCCTCAGGCACCAACCCCTCGGCACCGCCACCGATACTGAACGAGGGCGTGAGACGCTTTCCAATGCCCAAGACCTGAACCGTGATGACATCGCCATCGATGGTAGCCGTGGCATCGGTGATGACCTGATAGTTGTACTTGTTATTGATTTTGAAAGAAGTAATTACAGGCAACTCACGAGGGGACTCTTCACCGCAGAAAACAACATCAGCCATTGGATAGCAGTATTGAGAACCGTCAAGCGCTGTGAACACCAGTTTGTCATCCTGGCTTTCCCATTGCTGGAGGCAACTATCTGGGAAAACGCGTAAATTCCCGCTATTGAGCAACACATAGTGAGTGGCCGCCGCAACTCTTGATTGAAGTAACGAAGCTACAACGACCAGGCAAAAGATAAAATACTTTTTCATGAACAGGATATCAATAAAAACAGATCATCTGGCCAGGAGGTCAGGGCTTGTAAGATATCAGCGCTGGGCAAAAGCTTCGCCGTTCACGCCGATGAGTTCCTCATAGGCCAGCACACCAGCCTGTGACAATTCCACAGTGGTGTAACCGCCGTCACGGTTGAGGATGTTCACATGGGTGTCGTCAACAAAGGTGAACAGCTCTACCTCCTTGCCGTTGTTCTCGAGCGACCATGAGTTGCTCTCGGCATTGAAGTTGAAGCGAGTCACCTGGTTGGTGTTCAGGTTGGTGATGGCATATCCCGTGGCATCGCGAGCCACCAGATAGCGGGCGTCCTTACCATCCACAATGGTGGTCTCGTTCTGAGCCAGCGCGGGGTTGGTACCCGACCAGAACTCGATGCTGTTGAGGATGAACAAGTCGGCGACAAAGCTCAACTCATACACGGGCAAAATCCACATGGCCACGAAAACCAGCTCGTTAACGAACTTGTCACCCACATGGTCGTTCCAATTCTTCACCTTGTTATAGAGGGCAAAGCTACCGATACAAGATTGCATCATCATGGATGCTGACAGAGCCACAACGGCGACAACGATTAAATGTTTCTTCTTCATAATTACATGATTATATTTGGTTATACAATTTTTCTTTGAGCACTGATGCCAAACGCCTAATCAGCGCTTGTAGTTCTTTTTGTACTCCTCGTAACAGTTGAGCACCTTCACCACATAGTCCACTGGCTCGGTTCCGCGGCAATAGCCGTTGGAGCAAACCGAGTCATTGTAATATTCGGGGTCCATCTTCCACAGCATCGCCTGTTCGACATTCTCTTCCCATTCGCGCGGGTTTAGCTCATACTTCGCCGCAAGGGCGATAGCATCGGTCACATGGCCCGAACCGGCATTGTAGGCCGCCAGCACAAACTTGATTCGATTGGCGGCACTGGTGCGGCTGCGCATAATGCCGTCCAACTCCTTGAGGATCTGCGATGCCACGCGCACGCTCACCTCGGGATTGCTCAGGCTTGCCTCGTCCACGCCGAAGAGCCTTGCCGTCTTGGGCATCACCTGCATGATGCCTCGCGCGCCCATCCACGATGTGGCATTGGGATCAAAACCTGACTCGCAGAAGGCGATGGCAGCCAACAGTCGCCAGTCCCATCCCAGTTGCTTGGCATATAACTTGAACACCGAATCATAGGGGCAGATGCCTCCCGGTGGCGTCACGGCAAAGGTGTCCACCTTGACCGAGTCGGGCTTGGGCCCACGGTTCATCTCAAAGTAATGCTTCAACGCCTGTTTGGAATATTCCTGGGCATTGCTGCTGGCTGCCCACATGTCGATGCTGTCGGCCAGCCACTGGTTGCGGCGCGATACCGCCCACGATGACCGTTGCTCAAAGCCCACCTTGAGCTGGATGTTCAGGCTGTCATAGTAGCTGAGGTTCATCTGGGCAATGTCACTGTCCACAATCGTGAAATCAATCTCACGGCGCGACACCCGCTGGATGAGCTCGGTGGGTAAGGCCGCCTCGCCCTCAACGGTGTGGATGACGATACCGCCCCCCACCTCGTTATCTAGGTTGCGCAGGCGGGATTCATATTTTGAGCCCTTCTCAACAAACACGTCACGCCCAATGAGCTGGGTCACGTCATGAATGAGTCCGGCGCCACTGTGTTGCACCAGCACCTGGTGGGTAGAATTCACCGCTCCGCAATGCAACACGCGGGACTTATACTCGGCAGTAACCGGGATTTCGCAAGCCAGCAGGTCAACACTGCGCTTATCCAGCATCTTGAGCAACTCGGGCATGCTGCGGGCCACTTTGAAGCGCAAGGCGATCCCGTGTGAACGGGCGAAGTCACAAACACGGTCATAGTCATATCCCATCGTGTCACCCTTGAGGATAAAAAAGCCGGTAGGGCTGTAAAGCGTGCCCACATTGAGGGTATCGGGCAAGGGGTGTGTAGCCTGGGCAGAAGACGGTTTGCCTCCGCAAGACTGGGAGAGAATCAACAACGCCAGCAACAGGGTCAAAAATGGAACCAGCGCGCGCATGAGCCTCAATGAATGTTGGGAACGATAAGCGTCAGGTAAAGCAGCACAGCCGGAGAAACCAGCAGCAGGCTGTCAATACGGTCAAGAATGCCGCCATGGCCCGGCAAGAGAGTGCCTGAGTCCTTGACACCGACGGTGCGCTTGATGAGCGACTCGACCAGATCGCCAAAGGTAGCAAACACCGCCACCACGACGCTCAGGCCAACCCAGGTCATCAGTTCGGGCACCTGGAAAAACTCGTCAAACCAGTAGTGGCTAGCAAAAGCGCCCGCCACACACACGGCCACGCCGCCAATCACACCTTCCCATGACTTCTTGGGCGAGATGCGCTCGAACAGGCGATGACGACCCAAGAGCATGCCCACGCAATAGGCGCCCGTGTCATAGAGCCATATGAACATGAACATCCCCAGCAGCAAGCGGGGAGCCGAGATGCTGGCGATGCTGTTGAGCAAGGCAATGGGCAAAGCCACATAGCCCAACGAGAAATAGGAGCGCTCAAAACTGTGAACGGCATTCTGGCGAGGCCTGTAAAGCTGCACAATCGTCCTCAACAAGATGTAGCAGACCAACGGCAGCAGCCACATGGCGCGCGACTGCATCGTCGTGCCGTAATAATGGAGATAAAACCCCACGAACAAACCGACTCCGCCAAACATGTCAATGACGTTCACCAACCACGATTGGGTGGCATCGTCCTTGGCCATGGTGATCATCTCGCCAATGCCCAAGACAATGAACAGCGAGAACACCAGCAGATACATCACCGGCGAGTTGTCGAGCAGCAGAATAGCCAACACGATCAATGCTATATAAATGGCACCCGTGAGGATGCGTTTAATCAAGTTCATCATAATGATTCCTTTATTATTGTGCAAAGATACACTTTTATCGCGACATGGACAAACCGAGGCTAAAAACAATGACGAAGCCTTCCGCGATAGTGCCGGAAGGCTTCGTTTTTCCCTTGAGAGAGGATCATCGCCATGATGAGTTAATTCATGATCATCGATTCTAATCCTCGGGGCAACTCGACGTTGTACTCACAGGCCCTCGCAAATTGCTTGAGGAACTCAATGGTTGCCTTTTTCGGGCCACATACTTTTGTCATTACGTCATTTTCTTTTTTAGAAGTAGTCGTTTTGTGCATAGGCAATCCGTTTTTTAATAATTACATCTTTATAACGCAACACCATTACACAATATTATGCGAGAGCGTCGTTTTAAGATTTTTTTTCATCTCATTGACTTACACATCGCACACTACAGCATCATGGCAGTTAAAAAACAGCATGCTGTTTTGGGGTTTCATTGAAATTTTCGTACTTTTGCCGTTGTTCAAAAACTCAAGAAAGCGATGAAGGGATTAGACTTGAAAACCGTTTTGGCGGCAGTTGCTCTGCTCGGCACGGTTTGTAATGCCGCCAGCCAGGAGAAAGCCGACGGACGAGGCGCACTAGCAGCGCCCCAGGTGGAAGTGGACGCAAACGGACTGTTCACAGTGGAGGATTGCCCCACAGTTTACGACAGGTTCAACATAGTGTTCCACGTAAGCGACTATGTAATCTCATCGGCCGACATTCTGTGGGATGGCGTGGAATGCCAAACCGTCAGCTTTGACAACGACAATGATTGCGTGACCCGCATGGCCGTGCATTACCTGGACGCCAACTTTGACGGCTACCTGGATATCCTCTTGGGCACGGGCACCAACCGCGAGTACAGCGCCCTGTTGCTGTGGAATGAAGACGAGAACCGATTCGTGCGCGCCACCAACGACGGCTTTGTCATTTTCAACGGCGACTTTTTCTATGAGCCCGAAAGGAAGGCAATTTATCGCAGGACCTCAAGCAGCTATGCCGAGACCACCTACACGATGATGGTGTGGCAGGGCAGCGACCTGCAAAGTGAGGAAACGTTCCTCATCATCGGCGACAAATCCCGTTATGATGACTATCACGTCACCCACCGCTACACCGTGCGCGGCTACTATTCAGACGAAGAAATCATCAGCACCGACGACCCTGCCAGCTTTGAAGGCCTCTGGAACGAATGGGCCATCAAAAAACTTCTGGATTAAGGCGTTAGGTTTTAGGCGTTAGGCATTAGGTTTTAGGCATCAGTTGGCGGATGCCCACTCCTAACCCCTAACTTCTAACTTCAAGCATGTGCGGACGAAACGGAGGGTGGGATGCGAAAACAATAAGGCAGGGAGCGGTGATGCTCTCTGCCTTATTTTGTTATTGTCGTTACCTTTTAGCGGACGGTGAAGTCGGCCTTGAGGGGGAGGTTGTCGCTGGCGGTGCCCACGAGCATCGTGCGCTTGCCCAGCGAGGTGGCCCAGCCGCCTTTACCCTCGTCCCAGTACTGGAAAGCGCGGCCACCGATGGAGATGGTAACGTCACGGCTCTCACCGGGTTGAAGGGTGACCTTCTGGAATCCGCGCAACTCCTTGACGGGCATCTCGACATTTGCGTTCTTGTCGCTGACGTAGAGCTGGACGACCTCGGCGCCGGCACGGTTGCCGGTGTTCTTGACGGTCACTGTGGCAGTCACTGTGCCGTCGGCCGCTACCTCACGCTTGTCGAGGCGCAGGTTGCTCACTGCGAAGGTCGTGTAGCTCAAGCCATGGCCGAATGCAAAAGCAGGCTTCTTATTCTGCTTGTCGGCCCAACGGTAACCCACATAGATGCCTTCCTTGTACTCCTCGTCGATGATCTTGTGGTCATCACGCCAGGTGCCGGGATAGGCACCCAGGGCATGTGCACCCACATCGTTGAGGGTCTGATACCAGGTGAAAGGCAGTTTACCCGAGGGATTCACGTCGCCCACGAGTATGCTGGCGAACGCTTTTCCCGTCTCACTGCCGATAAACCAGCCCTGCACAATTGCAGCGATCTTGTCACGCCAGGGCATCGCCACAGCGTCACCCGAGATGTTGACAAAAACCACGTTCTTGTTCACGCGAGCCAGTGCCTCAACGAGTTCATCCTGACCGTAGGGCATATCCATGTGCTTGCGGTCATGACCCTCGGCATCCTGATAGTCGCTCTTGTTGAGACCACCAAAGATGATGACATAGTCGGCACCCTGAGCCTTGGCAACAGCTTCGGCAATCAATTCACTGGCCGAGCGGTTGTCGGCCAGCGATTGCTTGGCCACCACACCATTGTACTCACCTGTGGTGTCACCCACATAGCCGCGAGCATAGTCCACCTCGATGCCGGTGCCCGCCAAGCGAGCCTTGAGACCTTCAAGGGGCAGAATCTCGTGCTGTGCCTTGAGTGAACTGCTGCCGCCACCCACAGTCATCATCTTGATGGCGTTCTCGCCGACAACGAGGATGCGCTTGGCATTGTTCACATCGATGGGCAGGACGTTGCGCTTGTTCTGCAACAGCACGATGCCGTCCTGAGCAATCTTGAGCGCAGCGTCATAGTGCGCCTCGCTGCACAGGAAACCCTGGGTACGATTCTTGCTCATCGTCGTGCGGAAGAACAGGCGCAACACGCGGCGCACCTTATCATCGAGTTCACGCGTCGTGAACTTGCCTTCTTGAATGAGTTTCTTGTAAGGTTGGGCCATGTAGTAGGCATCATAGGCGTTGCTCGCGCCCCATGCCAGGCCGTCGGTCCAGCTGCCGAACTCCATGTCCAGGCCGTTTTTGACAGCCATTTCGGTATCATGAGCACCGCCCCAGTCACTGACCACCACGCCGTCATACTGCCAGTCACCCTTCAGAATCTGATTGAGGGTGTAGTCGTTTTGGCAGCAATGCTGGTTCTTGTAAAGGTTATAGGAGCCCATCATGCCCCATGCATGGCCGTCCTTGACGGCAGCCTCGAAGGCGGGCAGATAAATCTCGCGCAAGGCGCGGTCGTTGACGATGACATTGACCTGATGGCGGTATTCCTCGTCGTTGTTGAGGCAGAAGTGCTTGACACACGCTGCCGTGCCCGTGCTTTGCAGGCCCTGGACATAGGGCACCACCATGCGCGATGCCAGCAGAGGATCCTCGCCCATGTACTCAAAGTTGCGACCGTTCAACGGGGTGCGGTTGATGTTCACGCCCGGGCCCAGAATCATGTCCTTGCCACGGTAGCGGGCTTCTTCACCCAGACTGCGGCCATAGAGGTTGGCCAGCGCAGGGTTCCACGAGGCAGCAAGACACGTCAACGCGGGAAATGCCACGCACGAGTCGTTGGTCTGCCCTGCCTGCACCCACTCGTCCCACAGGACGTCGGGGCGCACGCCGTGAGGACCGTCATCGGTCCAGAAGTCAGGCATACCCAATCGTTTCACACCTGGTGACGAGAACTTGCTCTGAGCATGGATAACGGCGATTTTCTCGTCAAGCGTCATGCGCGACAAGGCATCCTCGACACGCGACTCGATGGGCAAACTCTCGTCAAGATAGAGAGGCAGTTGCGGGGTCATCCCCAGCGACTGGATGTAATCCATTTGCGGAGTGCAGTGCTCATAGCGGCTATTCTCCACATACTGCATCAGCAACTGGCGGAATGTGGCCTGGTCAGGACGTGCCTCGCGCAATTCCTTGTAGGTGCCACGGGGTGACTCGGAGTATTTCACGACGATGCTGTCCCACATCTCGGGGCGGGTGATACCCATCATGCACGAGCCGTCAATCTTCTTGTAGGGCCAGAAGGTGTAGCCGATGTTGGCTTTCTTCATCACATCCACCAACTGCGCTTGCCACTCGTTGTTGTTGTGGCCTGTCTCACCCATATACATGGGCAAACCCGTCTTATCGCGGAAGTCGATGTAGTCCTTAATGGCCTCGGCTGTGGCATCACCGCCATAGCGATGACAGGTGTACATGATGTTGTCATCAAATTTCCAGTCGCTGAACATGTAGAAATCGGAGTTCCAACGAGCGCCGCCCAAGAGGATAACGTGATTGGGGTCCACTTGGCGGATGGCCTTGACAGCCTGCTTGTAGAGCGGTTCCAATTGCTTGTTCAGTTCGTCCTTGTTCTCGAAATAGTGGGCAATCGGCTCATTCATCAGTTCATAGCCCAGAATCACTGGCTCGTCCTTGTAACGAGCCGCGATGCGTTGCCAGATGTCGCAGAACAGCTGCTGGCTGGGTTCGCTCTCAAAGAGCCAGGGATAACCATGACCATCGTCGATATTATCGCCAGTCTGACCGCCCGGACAATCGTGCATGTCGAGAATGAGATACAGGCCATAGGCACGGCACCAGTTCACCACCGAGTCAATGCGAGCGAAGCCATCTTGCTCCTTGGAACGCCCCATATAGTCCTCATCGGTGAAGAGCCTGTAGTTAAAAGGCAAGCGAATGGTGTTAGCGCCTTGTCGTGCAATGAAACCGATGTCGGCACGCGTGATGTAATTGTCCTTGAACTGACGCCAGAACTCGGCTGCGAAGTCGGGTCCGACAGCCTCCTTGATCATCAGGTCAATCATCCACGGCGAGTTGGTCTTGCTCAAGCCAAACATATAGCCCTCGGGGTTGAGCCAGTTACCCAGGTTGGTGCCCTGGATATACAGTTTCTCACCGTCAGGCTTCACCAGATTGGTGCCCTCGACGCGGACGAACTTGTCTTGGGGCTTAGCTTGAAGCCCCAAGGCAAGGACTAGAGAGAGTATGATAACTAAGAATCCTCTCATTAGGTCAATTGGGTTAAACGGTTATTTCTTTTGGAAGACGCGCACATAGTCCACCTCCATGGTTGCAGGAAGTGCACTCTCGTCAACGCCTTGAGCGCCACCCCAGTCACCACCCCAAGCGAGGTTGAAGATGACGTAGAACGGGTCATCATAGGGCCAGTCGTCGCGGCCCAGGCCACGGTTGTCGTAGCTCAGTTGTACCTTACCGTCAACATAGGTGGTGATGTTCTGAGCCGTCCATAAGATAGCATAGGTGTGGAACTCGCCCTCGGCGCCCTTGCAGTACATCTCGTGGGTCACCTGGGTGCCGTTGGAATGAACATGAGCATTGGCATGCAGGCTCGACGACACAAAGTCGGGGTGGTAACCCACCTCTTCCATGATGTCGATCTCGCCGTCGGCAGGCCAGGAATGGAAGTTCACGGGCATCATCCAGAAGGCGGGCCAGGTACCCTTGCCCTTAGGCAGCTTGATGCTGGCCTCGATGTAGCCATACTTCCAACCCTCTTTCACCTTGGCATAGACGCGACCAGAGTAAACCTTGCCGTTCTCCTTGAGCGCGGTAATGCGCAGATGACCGTTGCGCACCTCGGTGACTAACTTGCCTTCGGGTGTCTTGTGATTCACATAGTTCTGCAACTCGTGGTTCACCCAGCCACTGCTTTGAACCTCGTGCCTCCAATCATCGGCATTCAGTTCCGAGCCCTTGTCGAACTCATCGTACCAAACCAGCTTGTAGCCATCGGGGGCATAGTAAGCAGCCTCGGCCGACGCTTCCTGCTTGACATTGATCGACTTGCGTGCAGCACCCGACTGGATGGTAACCACACCCTCACGGGCCTCGGTCAACGGGTTAGCGGCGACCGTGATCGTGATAGAGCCCGACTGCGACAACGTATTCTTGGTTTCAAATGTGATGAAATCCTTGTCGGCATAGGCTCCCCACTCCTTGCCCGTGGTGGTGACATTGACAGTGTAAGTGCCGCCACTGGCAGGAACAGCGATATTTTCCTGTGAGACAGTGATGGTCCCTGTGGGCTCATCTTTGCCGTCCCCACCGCAGCCCCAAAGGGCCACGGTGAGACACAGCAATAATGTGTGAAGCATGAATCGTTTCATCATTTTCAGTTTTCAGCTTTCAGTTTTCAGTTGAGAGCAGAAGCCACAGCAACTGACGACTGACTACTTAATCTTTGTGCTTTTGGATGATGATGTCGCTGATCTTGGCCTCGAATCCGGCGGGACAGCCACCAAAGTCGAAGATCATCTTGCCTTGATCAAACTCAATCTCCTCTCCAGCGTTCTTGGCTACCTCGCCAATGAACTGGATGATGTTCTCACCATCCTGGAGCACGAAGTCACCACGATAGCACAACGTGTTGGGGTCGTTGGTCACATCAGGATCCTTGTTGACCTTAACGGTAGCGCGACCCAAGTCCATGTTGGTAGTGATGGTGACACGCACGTCATACTTCTGACCCTTCTCGATGTGCAGGGGTGCGCCGTTGATCGCGCACTGAGCCTGCCACTCCGAAACCGTTGCATCGTTAGCGGTGATGGTATAAACGCCGTTGGCATAGGAGAAGCCGGGATCGGCAATCTGTGTCCAACCTGCATCGGCCCACCAGAAGCTCATAGCGCCAATGGTATTGAAGGCAGCACCAAGGTTCTCGGGAGAATTCACATCCACCCAATCCACAGTGGGCTCGTCAGGGGTGACGGGCAGCACGGTGCCGTCATCGTTGGCATGGTCCTTGAGCACGATGTTCGAGATGTTGACGGTGGTACCAGCCTGGCAACCGCCGAAGTCGAAGAACAGGTTCACGCGTTCCATGTCAATACCGGGCATATCGCTCTTCCAGAAGATGTAATCTTGACCAGCCTTCAGGTCAACACGGTCGGCAAAATAGAAGACATTGTCATCACCGTCCATCACGAGCTTCACAGTAACGCCGTTGATGTCCTTGTCACTGTTGAGGATGCACGAGAAGTCGTAGTTGTGAGCTGCCGAGGTAGAGATGTTAGTGGTCTTGAATGCCATCTGTGCCTGCCACTGGTCGGTGGTTGCCTCGGGCAGGAATACGGTATAGTCATTACCATTGGCCTCAAAGGTGGGATCAGCAATCTGCGCCCAACCGGGAGCGTACCAGAAGAACATGGTGTAATCCACATTCTTCCACATGTTGAAGTCGCTGTTGGGATCGAAACCGGTGAATCCCTGCTCTTCCTCCTCGCTGGTGAAGATGAAGCGCCAAGCGATACCGCGATCAGGAGCATCGTAAACCAGGACCATCTTCTTGGCCGTCAAAGTCTCGATGCGGAAACGCGGATTCTCGTACTGGGCATCGGAGCTGATGTAGGGGAAGGCGGTGTTGGGAGCAAGCTGGATGTAGGTCTGCTTGCTCACGTTGCCATCAACATCCTCCCAGTCATATTCCTCAAAGCTCCAAGCAGCAGTCTGGTTGCCGATGTTAGCGTCCCAGTCAGCGCTCTGGCTACCCCACTTAGTGGTACCGGCGTTGACATAGGTCAAACCATCCTCACCTGCGTTGTAGTTATAGGTACCGCCCTTGCGGTTCTCGGCAGTGAAGGTCATGCGGTCATCATACATACCGAAGTCTTTCTTCTCATCGGGCTGTGCCGACCACCATCCGGTACCTGCAGTGCCGGCGGGGCCACAAGCCAAGTGAGCAACTTCCTTGTGGTCGAAGCGCCACTCCTTCTCGGTGATGCGACGGAAGTCGTTGGTATAGTCAATCTTTGACTCGTTGAAGGTGTACTCCTTCTTGATGCCAGTCTGGCTCATACCGTTGCGATTGCCCAAGCGAAGTTCAATCGTGTGAGTGCCAGCCTCGGCATTCTTGTAACCCACCTCTTGCAGGGTGGAATAAGATGTACCGTCAAGGATCCAGATGGGATAGATGCCAGGCTCGGGATTGTAAGTGGCAATCATCTGGTTGGTCTCCTGATCAACGCTGATCTGGAAATCCACACCACTCATCGTGGGGATGCCATTGGGGTCTGCGCCCTTGAAATCATCGGGCGAGCAGGCCGTGAAAGCCATAGCCAATAACAAGATTGCTATTGCGCTGCTTATTTTGTTTATCTTGGTAATCATAATTATTATCTAAATTACTGATTATTAATAGTTATTCTGAACCAATGTGGGGTCAGCATCGAGCTCACTCTGTGCCAGAGGGATATACTTCTTGCTGGGGGTCCAGCTGTTGGTGCGGTAGCCATAGCTGTCGGGAACGAGAACGGTCGATGCCTTCTGGGTAGCGCCCGAGATACCCTCGGCGCGCACAAGGTCGAAGTAGCGCTTGCCCTCGCCGCAGAACTCAAGATGACGCTCGTTGAAGATATCGTCGATGGTGACGGTGGTGAGGTCATCAAGACCGGCGCGGTTGCGAACCTGGTTCACATAGCCAGCAGCCTCGGCTGCGCTGCCACCCGTCTGGAGCAGCAACTCAGCAGCGTTGAGCAACGTCTCGGCATAGCGATAGATGCGCTTGTTGTTGTTATAGTTCAAGTTCTTGGAAGTCGGGCAATCCTGATTGTTGGCCGACTGCGGACGATACTTGCCGTGCCAGATGTGAGTGTCCTGATAGCGCTCGGTGTAGCTGTAACCGCGCACGTCCCAACAGGTCACGTCACGACGCAAGTCATTGGCGGCGTACATGTTATAGGTCTCGACACGCATGGGCAGGAAGCCCCAGCCATCGTTACCGCTGTCCCAGCCTTCACCGCCGCCCCAACCGTTGGGCGAGCACAAGGTGGGGAATATGGTACCACCGGCATTCATTGCAGCATTACCCCAGTCACGCTGGGCCTGATCGTCATTATAGTTGATCTCGAAGATGCTCTCGGCGCACCACTCGCCACTCTCCTGCCACAAGTCATAGAAGCTGGGATTGAGCGAATAGTTGGCATCGGCAATGATCTGCTTCATGTAGCCCAGAGCGGTGGCATAACGAGTAGCGTCGTTCTGGTACATGACCATCTCGGCATAGAGCATGTAGGCGAAAGCCTGGCTCACGCGTCCGCTCTCGGCGTTGGGCCAACGCATGGGAAGCACGTTGGATGCGATAATCTCCTCAAGCTCGGGAAGGAGCTTGTTGTAGATCTCGTCGGCACTGATCTGCGGAGCAGTGTAGGGAACCGAAAGATTCTCCAGGTAGAAAGGCACGTTGCCATAGTAGTGCCACAGGATATTATAATAGTACACGCGCAACAGGCGAGCCTGCATCTCCATCGAACGACGGAACTCCTGGCTGACCTCGGTTTCCCACGAAGCATACTTGATGGCATCGTTGCAACGCTTAACGCCGCTATAGAAGTCGCCCCACAGGGTAGCAAGGGTGTTGTTGCCGTCGGCAGCAAAGTTGAACAGACGGTGCCAGTGCTGGTTGTCGGTGTTGTCCGAACCGCCTACCCAGAAGTCGTCGCCCATGATTTCACCGTCGATGGTGAGGTCATTATAGGCTGCGTTGTCCCAGTCGGGCCAGTGCAGTGGTGCATAGGCAGCAGTGAGTGCCTCGTTGAGGGTCTCCTCGTTGGTGTAGTATTCTTCAAGGGGCTCACCCGTCGGGTTCTTCACCTCAAGAAAATCGTCGCTGCAGGAGGTCAGTGCAAGAAATGCTGCACACAAGCCTGCTATGATAGAAATATACTTGTTCATATTGATAATTCTTTAAAGGATTGCTTAGAATGAAACGTTAAATCCGACAGTGTAGGTGCGAGCCTGCGGATATACACCGTAGTCAACACCGAGGCTGGTGGCACCGGAACCGATCTCAGGATCGAAGCCCCAGTACTTAGTCCAGGTGAACAGGTTCTCACCGCGAGCGAAAATGCGCAGACGGCTGATGCCGATCTTGTTGGTGAGATAGGGAGAAATGGTATAACCCAAGGTGATGTATTTCAGGCGCAGGTAGCTGCCGTCCTGAATATACATGTCGCTGCAAACCCAGTTCTTGGAATCGCCCAGGGTGGGCACAGTGTTGGAAGTGCCTTCACCGGTCCAGCGCTGGAGCACCCAAGTGGGATAGTTACCTGATGCGATATCCTGGCGGTAGGTGGCGTCAAAGACGTCAGCACCCTTCACACCCTGGAAGAACACATCAAAGTCGAAACCTTTCCAGTCAACGTTAAAGTTCAAGCCGAATGTCCAATCGGGCACACCGTTACCGATGTTGGTGCGGTCGTCACTGTTGATCTTGTTGTCACCGTTGGTGTCCACAAAACGGAAGTCACCAGGATTGGACGAGGTGCCGTACATGTTATTGTAAGCCTCGGCCTCGGCTCTGGTCTGCAGGATGCCGTCGGTCTTGTAGCCATAGAAGAAGGGGAAGGGCTGGCCGTTCTCGGCACGCGTGCCACCATCGCTGAACTGGCTGATGCCATAGTTCAGGAAACCGGTGTCGTTACCCAAGTTCTTGAGCTTGTTCTTGAGATAGGAAGCGTTACCCTTCAAAGCGAAGTGAACATCCGAGACGTTCCAACGATAGCCGAGCTCAAACTCAACACCGCTGTTCTCCATGTCACCCACGTTGGCCAGAGGACGAGCCTCGCCCACGTAGCTGGGGATGGGCATCTCGATAATCATGCCGTTGGTCTTCTTGATGAAGTAATCAACACTGAAGGTCAACTTGTTGTTCCACAAGCCCAGGTCGAGACCCACGTTGGTCTGCTCACTCTCCTCCCATTTCAGGTCTTCGTTAGCCAAGCGGTTTGCCTTTGAACCATAGACCATGGCAGCGGTCCTGCCGAAGTAGTAGTTGCTGCTGCCGCCCATTGCCGTGAGCGTGGTGTAGGCAAAGTCACCGATATTGTCGTTACCGTTCTTACCCCAGCTGAAGCGCAACTTCAAGTTGTTGAGCCAGTCGCGCTGGTCCTCCATGAACTTCTCGTTCACGATGTTCCAACCCAGAGAGAATGACGGGAAAATACCATACTTGTGGTTTGAGCCGAAGCGGCTTGAACCGTCGCGGCGGACGGTAGCCTGGAACATGTAGCGCTCATCGTAGTTGTAGCTCAAACGAGCGAACAGAGAAGCCAAGCGATGCTCGGTATAAGGACCACCCCACACACCAACGAGGCTGGTGGCACCAGTCACCTTGCCGTCGGCATCGGTAGAGAGTTCCAGATTACCGCCGGTGGTGTAGTTGATGCTGGGCTTGTCGGGGTTAACGAGGTTCCAGTGTGAACCACCCAGTTCGTCGCCCTTGAACTTCAACGCACTCTGACCGAGCACAACACCGATGGTGTGCTTGCCGAAGGTCTTGTCATAGGTCACCGTGTTCTCGATCTGCCAAGTGCTGTTGTTGCCCTTGAAGGCCGAGGCCTCGGTGTGGTCGCTATTGTTGTTACCCGAGAGGTAGTACTGTTGCAGGATAGCGCCATTGTAGCCCCAGAACGAGAGTTCGGCGCTGTAGGTGAAGTGATACTTCAGCGCATCCCACAACTGCAGGTCAACCGAGAACTTGGGCATGAACTTGTGGCTCCAGTTCTTGTTGGGGTTGCCATGCATCATGGCGATGGGGTTGTTCTGCTCCTGATAGCTGCCGATAAAACCGGGAATAGTGTAAGGATTGCCGTTCTCATCAGTGAAGAGGTCATAGGCACTGTAGCGGTCAATCATATCCTGAGCTACAGTTCCACGAAGCGTAACAGGCAAGGTGGGAGCCAAATAGAGGGCCGAACCCAGAGGCGAGCCCCAAGTGGAGTTGGCGTCGATACCCGTGTTGTGCACACGCATGTAAGAGAGGTTAGCACCCAAGTCTACCTTATTCAGGAAGTTGCGTTCCTTGGTAGCGTCAATGAGGTTGAACATGTTGTTGGCGCGGATGGTCAGACGGTCATAGTTCGACTGGCCATAGTTACCGCCCACAATACCGTCCTGGGTGAAGTAACCCAGCGAGAGGTAGTAGTTCACCTTCTC
>CACZVR010000029.1 GCA_902784675.1 uncultured Bacteroidales bacterium
CCGACAACGCCGCGATGATCGCCATCGCCGGCCACTACAAGTTCCTCAACAACGACTTCTGCGACATCACCGCTCCCCCCTTCCAACGCGTCATCATCTAACAACAAGTTCCCTTGTTTGGGAAACTTGTTCAGTCTCTGTAGATGTATTGCGAGCTTCTAGCTCGCATGATAAAGTTGCGTTTAGCTGCGGATGGCGCGGATGCGTTGCGCCAGGGTGGGATGGCTGTAGCTGAACCACACCACCAGCGGGTGCGGCGTGAGGTTACTCAGGCCATGGCGGGCCAGTTTCTTGAGACCGCTGATGAGGTTCTCCCCGTGGCCATGGCTGGTAGCGAAAGCGTCAGCTCGGTACTCGGCACGGCGCGAGATGGCGCTGCCAATCGGGTTGAGCAACAAGTCGATGGGCGAAAACAGCAGCGAGAACGCCACGAGAGCGAGGATGAACGACGGAGCGGTGCCACCAAGGGCTGCAGGCAAGTCTGGATTGCTCACCAGCAACGAGAAAATGAACAAGTTCACCGCTATCGTCACGATGCTGATGATCATGTTCTTGAAGGTGTCATGGTTCTTGTAATGCCCGAACTCATGAGCCAACACGGCGACAATCTCGTCATTGGTCATCTGGTCTTGCAGGGTGTCATAGAGCACGATGCGCTTCTTGGGGCCGAAGCCCGTGAAATAGGCGTTGGCCTTGGTCGAATGCTTGCTGCCGTCGATGATGTAGATGTCCTTGAACTTGAAGCCGAAACTCTTCAGCGCGCTGGTGATGGCGTCACGCAACTCGCCCTCGGGCAACGGTGTCTGCTTGTTGAACAGCGGCACAATCAGGTTGCTGTAGAACAACGAGAAAAAGACGATGAACACGGCGCACACCAACGTGGCCCAAATCCAGAACTGCTGCCCAAAGGTCTGATACAGCCAGTAAACCACGGCCATGAGCACGGCACTCAACGCGGTAGAGACGACGAAGGACTTGAGCGTATCGAGCCAAAAGGTCTTGTGCGTCGTGCGGTTGAACCCGAAGCGCTCCTCGATCACAAAAGTCGAATAGTAGCTGAACGGCAAAGCGATGACGGTGTTGAACAGATTGAAAATCACCAGGAACAGGATGACCTGCAACACAGGCACATCGGTCCACAACTTGCAATGGTTGTCGAGCCACCCCAGCAGACCGAACCCCAAAATCACCAGCGTCAATCCGAATGACACGCAACGTGCGATTAGCGACACGCGCTTGTTGGTGCGCATGTACTCCTGCTGCTTGCGGTACTTCTCCTCGTCATACAAGCCCTCCAGTTCGGGCGGCACAGGGTGGGTCATCCAGCGCGTGTTGAGCCACGACAACACACTGCTCACCACAAACTCCAGCGTCACAAACGCGATAATCAACGCTAACAACGTCTTTGCCATATCAATACTTCGTGCTAATTTACGTTTCCGCACAAAGATAATATTTTTTCAGCGCAATTGTCGGCATTTCAGTTATTTTTACAATTGTTTCTTGCAAATGCGGTTTTTTACTTTTACCTTTGCAACACAATCTGCACTTGAATCGTCTAATGAACTTGACTGACTATGGCACAAGACAATAAATCATCTTTAGCACAGTACAGACCACTGATGGTCATCATGTTGCTGATAGCCTTTGTGCTGTCGGCACCTTCATGTGGTAGCGACGAGCCCTTGTTGGTAGGCTACTATTTGGATATCCAGTCCGAGATTGCCTACAAGGCATCGGAGGATGACGAGCAGCAGGGCACAATGAGCGACCATGAGGAGTCCAATGTGCTCTACACCACCATCACGCGCATGCAACAAACTTTGCGCAGGACCTATCCGGTGAATGACTTTGTGGGCAATGATGCCGCCGTCATCTCGGCGCTCGACAGCATCTATCACGATTACAAGCGCATGTACGGACACTTGGAGAAAAAGACCGTCTGCGTGGTGAAACTCTATCGCACCAAAATGGACGGCATGATTGTCAAGAACAGCCGCTCGCTCAAGGTCTATCATTTTGGAATCCTGCCGCCCAATGTTGATCAGATGGTTCAATGACGACAACACAATTCTATAGATATTAACACATTAAATTGCTGACGAATATGAAAAAAATCTTTACACTTTTATTCTGTGTTGGAGCCATGGCGCTCGTTTCAAACGCCAACACGCTCCATGAGCGTTGCATCGAGTATCTGCTCAACAACAACGCTGCTCCCACCTTGAACGCCACACAGCAGAACGACCTGGATGCAAACCATGACGGTGTGATCAACATGGACGACCTCACCACCATCATCAACATGGAACTTGCCGAGGCTCAAATGACTAAGGCCCCCTCTCACAAAGCCACTGCTGCCGAGATCAAGGGAAGCTGCAAGAAGATGATGAAAATCATGCCCATCTCGCGAACAATTAAGAAACCCGCCAAAATCGATCAAAAGATAAAGAAAGAAGAACAACGCTGAAATGATGCACTATAAAGAGTTTTCACGTGGCGCACGGCATTTATTGCTGTGCTCTATCTTGGCGCTCGGAGCCATGGTCATGACTTCGTGTGGTGACGACGAGCCGTCGGTCTCTGTTATCGACTACTATGTTGAGGTCGAAGAGGAATTTCTCATCAACAGTTCCACCGATCTCATCGACCGCTACTACAACCCTCGTGACATGATGAGGGAGGTCATCCGTGCCGCCTATCCCAAGCCCGACATTCAGGGCAACGACCAGGCTGTCATCGATGCTTGCGACGAGCTATACTATCGTTACTACTCCATGTACAGTGGACGCGAAGATCACCTGACCTGCAAATTGCACCTGGTGCGCGCAAGAATGGAGGGCACGATTGTGCGGCAAAGCGAGAGGCTCAGGACCTATGTCTTTGACGTCAATCCTGCTGAAATCGAAGAATAAACCAGGGAACTCTTTTCCCTAGTCATCACATCAGGAGCGGTCTTCATCATCATGAGGCCGCTTCCTGTTTTTGAGCATGGCAATCAGTTTCTCGACCAGGCGAGGCAAGGCATAGTTGTCGATGTCCTGCTCATCCACCCATTGATAAGCGGCAGGAAGAATGGGTTTGCTTTCAGGCTCAGCGAGGAAAAAGTCGGCAAGCAGCACACGGTGGGTGAGCACATGCTTCACATCGTGGGCCAACAACGTTAGCGGGCAACCCAAATCGGGCAACGGGCACCCCTCGATGAACAACGGCTCCCACAGGCCCTGCCAGATGTCGCCTGCTGGACGGCGACGCAACGCAGTCTTGCCATCATGACGGACATAGATATAGGAAAAACGACGTTCCTGGATTTTCATTTTTTTCTCTTTAACAGGCAACTTCTCGACTCTTCCCGAACGGAGCGCTTCACACGTCACAGCAACCGGACAGTCCATGCAACGCGGTGCACGCGGTGTGCACCAGGTGGCGCCGAAATCCATCATCGCCTGATTGAATTCCGAGGGCCGGTCATGAGGCAACAGTTCTTGAGCCAAAGCTTCAAAGGTGTGCTTGCCTCGCGTGGTGTTGATGGGCACGTCGATGCCATAGTGACGAGCCAGCACACGATAGACGTTCCCGTCAACAGCTGCCGCAGGCAAGCCGAAGGCCATCGAGCCCACAGCAGCAGCGGTGTAGTCCCCCACCCCCTTCAAGGACCGCAAGCCCTCTATTGTTGTGGGAAAACCGCCCTGAGCAACAATCTGACGGGCTGCAGCGTGCATGTTGCGCGCACGGCTGTAATAGCCCAGGCCTTGCCACAGGCGCAACACCTCGTCCTCGCTGGCGGCGGCAAGCGCCTCGACTGTGGGAAAGCGCTCCATGAAACGCAGCCAGTACTCGGTGCCCTGGTCGATGCGCGTTTGTTGCAGAATCACCTCGCTCACCCAGATGCCATAAGCATCACCGATGCCGCGCCACGGCAGTTCACGGCCATGGACCGCAAACCACTTCAACAACGCCACTGTAAACCTTGATTTTTCCACCGACTGATGAAATTCCTTAAACTGTCACCTTCAAGGTGCAAAGTTACGGTATTTCCAAAGCTCCAGCAACCCAAAACATCAAAAAACCGCTTTCGCCAAACGAGCTTTTCAGCTAGCAAATGAGAAAATCTGCCAAAATGTCACTTTTTAACAATTTCTTTGTGTCAGTCCCCGAGATTATTTGTAATTTTGCATCCCGAAATAAAGACGAGTACAATGGAACAAACCAAAATACAACAAGAAACCATCAATCAACAAGCGGCACAAGAACCTGTGGAGCAGACCACGCCACCTGTCAAGCCCGATATCCTGGACTATGATGACATCCGCAAGATGGTGCCGTTCTTTGACGGCAAGCCCAAACTGGTGAAATGGCTATTCCACCTGTTAGACATTGACGATGTGAACTGGATTCACGGTCACAATTGCCACACACCGGGTGTACCCTTCTGCACAGGCTTCATGAAGGACCTGAACGCGACCATCACCTTCAGCAACGGTGAGGTGCTCGACAACCTGCCCGAGGGGCCTTTCATCACGGTGTCTAACCACCCGTTCGGTGCCATCGACGGCGTGATGATGATTCACATCATCGGCACACGCCGACCCGACTACAAGTTCATGGTCAATATGCTGCTGAGCAAGATCGGTGGCATGATGCCCAATTTCATCACTGTCGATGCCCTGGCAAGCGATGACCCTGCCAAACGAGCCGTGTCGATGCAGGGCATCAGCGACACGATGAAGCACGTCAAGGCTGGTCACCCCATGGGATTTTTCCCTGCCGGAGCGGTGAGCAAACTGAACCGCCACCTGCGTGTTGAGGACCGTGAGTGGCAGCCCGTCATCATGCGCCTGATCCAAAAACTCAAGGTGCCCGTCATTCCCATCTACATCCACGGACACAACAGCTGGTTCTCGCTCATACTGGGCGTTATCAGTTGGAAACTGCGCACACTGCGACTTCCTGCCGAGGTTTTCCGCCGCAAGAACTACGATTTCCGCGTCAGCGTGCATGACCCCATCATGCCCGAGGAGTACGCGCAGTACACGACGCCCGAAGAACTGGGCAAATTCCTGAAAGCTGAAACTTATAAAATGAAAAAATGGCAACAATAAACGAAAGCACCATCCGCGCCATCAAGCAGCGCTTCGGCATCGTGGGCGAATCACCCGCGCTGATTGCCGCCATTCGCCGCGCCATGCTCGTGGCGCCCATCGACTTGAGCGTGCTCATCATCGGTGAGAGCGGCTCGGGTAAGGAGTCCTTCCCCAAAATCATCCACGAGAGCAGCCCTCGCAAGCACAAGAAATACATCGCCGTGAACTGCGGCGCTATCCCCGAGGGCACCATCGACAGCGAACTCTTTGGCCATGTCAAGGGCTCGTTCACCGGTGCCATCGCCGACCACAAGGGTTACTTTGAGGAGGCCGACGGCGGCGTCATCTTCCTGGACGAGGTGGCCGAGATGCCCATGAGCACCCAGGCCCGCCTGCTGCGCGTGCTGGAAAACGGTGAATATCTGCGCGTGGGCGACAGCACGGTGCGCAAGACCAACATCCGCGTGGTGGCTGCCACCAACAAGGACATGCTCCAGGCAGTCAAGGACGGCAAGTTCCGCGAGGACTTGTACTACCGCCTCTCGACGGTGCAGATCAATGTGCCGCCATTGCGCGACCGTGGCAACGACATCATCTTACTGTCACGACTGTTCCTGCGCAACTTCATCAACGAGAACCGCACCAGCGAGGTGACCTTCTCCGAGGACGCTCATCGTCTGCTCTTGGCCTACCACTGGCCCGGCAACGTGCGACAACTCAAGAGTGTCATCGAGCAGGTCGCCCTGTTCGAGAGCGGCAACACCGTTGATGCTGCAACCCTGCGCCTGTATATGCCCGACAGCCGCGAGACCGCGCTGGTTGTGCAGTCACAGCCCAACTTTGACTATAACGTCGAACGCGAACAACTGTTCTCACTCATCCTGTCGATGAAGGCCGAAATCGAGAAACTCAAGAGCCGCATCGACGGCATCGGCACCTCATCGCACGTGTCTTCGACTGTCCATGAGCTCAAGCGCGAGTCCAACCCGATGCTGGAGTTCTCCAACACTGCAAACGACTTGGACGTGGCTTCACCCTATCACAACATGCAGCACACGCCGCATGACCTGGGACGCGTCGACGAGGTAGCTCTGGACGTGGAGGGCGAAACGGTGAAAACACTGGACGAGACCGAGCGCGAGACGATTGAGACAGCCCTGCGCCGCAACAACGGTCGCCGCAAACTCACCGCCCAGGAGCTGAACATCTCGGAGCGCACTCTGTACCGCAAAATCAAGCAATACAACCTGGAACGGCAGTGAAACGGCTTTTCATCATCTTAGCAATCGCTGTCGCCTCGATGGCTTGGCAAGCGTGCATCCCCCGATACACGCTCAACGGTGCGTCGATAGACTATAACGTCTATAAGACAATATCGTTCGGCGAGTTCCCCATCCGTGCGGCATTGGTCTATCCCCCATTGCAGTCGATGTTCGAGAACCGCATGACCGACATGATTGCCCAACAGACTCGTTTGCGCGTCATTGACAGCAACAACGCCGACCTGCGCATGGAGGGCGAGATTACCAACTACCAGCTGTCTCCACAGGCCGTGGGCGAGGATGCCTACGCCAGTCAGACTCGCTTGACCATCACCGTCAAGGTCAAATACATCAACAACAAGAATCAGAGCCTGTCCAAGGACTTGTCGTTCAGCGCCTATCGTGACTTCTCGAGCAGCGAGTTGCTGGTCGACGTGCAGGATGAGTTGTGCAATCAAATCTGCAAGGATCTGGCCGACCTGATTTTCAACGCGACCCTGGGTGACTGGTAAGACGGATTCAAGTTAAAGGACTAACTAAGAACTAAGGACTAGGGACTAAGGACTAGGGACTAGGGACTAAAAAAGACCAGAAACGATGGGATGGATTGAGGATATCAAAAATCGGCAGAATGACAACGGCCAGTTGTCCAGGCAATGGCTGGAGGCCGCCGAGCAAGACGCGCCCTACAGTGTGTTGCCCGCCTTGATGTATCTCAAAAGCAACGGCATCAAGGACAATGAGGACGTGCTGGCACGTCTTGCCATCGCTTTTCCTGATCGCCAGGCACTGGCCCTCATATTGGGCGAGGACGCCGATGCATTGACCGGCTTCTATCCGGCCGAACACGCCGAGCAAGTGAGCCTTGACACAATCACGACCATCGACCGTTTCCTGGACAACTACGGCAAGACCAGTCCGGGGGAAATCGAGGCCATCACGCGCGCCATCTTCAACCCGCAGCCCGACTATGCTGATGTGCTCGCAGCTCAAGAGCAAGAGCAGGGAGGCAGTCGTGCTGCAACCGATGACGCACAAGACGAACTCATCGACAAATTCATCGCCCAACAAATGGAGTTGAGCGAACAGGCTGCACAGGTGCCCATCAACACGCCTGTTAACGAGGAAAAGAAAGCCGAAATAGCTCAAGACATCATCGAGGATCCCACCGAAAATGATGACTCAATGCTAAGCGAGAGTCTGGCGCAAATGTACATCGCCCGAAACAAATATTCGCAGGCTCTTGAAATTATTAAGGGTTTAAGTTTGAAATATCCAGAAAAAAGTATTTACTTTGCAGACCAAATTCGATTTTTGACCAAATTGGTCCTAAATGAGACACTAAATAACGAAAAATAAGAAAAAATGTACACTATTTTTGCAATTCTGATCGTGATCGCATCGATTCTGTTGGTCGGTGTCATCCTTATTCAAAAATCTAAAGGTGGCGGCTTGGCTGCCAACATGAGCAACTATAACCAGTTCGCCGGCGTGCGCAAGACCACCGATTTTGTTGAGAAGGCCACTTGGGGTCTGTCAATCTTCATCTGCGTGCTGAGCATTGCTTCGGCATTCGTGACCGCTCCCAGCATCGTTGAGGGCGCTCCCCAAATCAAGAAGTTACCCACCAGCGAGACTCAGGCTCCCAACTTCGGCACTCCCGCCGAGCAGGCTCCTGCCGCTGCTGCTCCCGCCAAGGAAGCTGCCACCAAGGCTGTTCCCGCTAAGGAGGCTCCCGCAGCTCCTGCCGAGGAAGAGGCTAAGAAGTAATCAACAACTGCATCTCAAAACAACGTATTAAAGGATGCGGTATGTCGTATCCGCATCACAGCGGAACAAGACATACCGCATCTTCTTTTTTTCACTATGAAGATGACATTATTATATATTGTGCTGGCGACCGTGATGATGACTTGCGGCGGCAAGAATCAGTCCACCCAGAGCACCACTGCCGAAGCAGAAACGACCTCGCAGACCGACAGACACAACACACCGTTTGACGGACAAGCCGCCCTGGCTCTGGCCAAGCAGCAATGCGATTTTGGCCCACGCGTGCCCGCGACCCCGGCTCATGCCAAGTGTGCCGAGTGGCTCACCACCACCTTGCAGGAGTCGTGCGACACGGTCATCGTTCAACATGGCAATGTGACGACGGGCCAAGGCAAGTCATTGGGCATCAAGAACATCATCGGCGTCATCAACCCCGATGCCGAACAACGCTTGTTGCTGCTGGCACATTGGGACACGCGCCCCTGGGCCGACAACGATCCCGACCCTGCCAACCACAATAAACCCGTCTTGGGAGCCAACGATGGAGCCAGCGGTGTGGCAGTGCTACTGCAACTGGCGCGCCAACTCAAGGCCGAGGGCACTACACTGGGCGTTGACATCCTGCTGGTGGATGCCGAGGATATGGGCATCACCGACAACGAGGAATCCTGGGGTCTGGGCACTCAATACTGGACAAGAAACCCGCATGTGGTGGGCTATAAACCCCTGTTCGGCATCCTGCTCGACATGGTGGGCGACCCTGACGCCACCTTCACGCGTGAATACTACTCGGCACAATATGGTGGCGGTTTCGTCGACCTCGTCTGGAAGAACGCTGCGGGCAACCACTTTATCAACGCACAGGGCGGTGCCGTGACCGACGACCATGTGTTCATTAACAACGCAGGCATTCCTTGCATCGACATCATCGACTTGCGCAGCAACAGCGAGTCCGGCTTCTGCCCCGTGTGGCACACTATCGACGACACCATGAGTCACCTCAGCGCCTCCACGCTTGCCGAGGTCGGCCAGACCCTCATCAACGTCATCGCCACCCTCGAGCAGTAACCTCCCAGTTTACAAACCAATAACCAAATACTAACCGAACCAATGAGAAAAGAAAGGATTTTACTCATGAGCGCATTGATAGCAACATCGGCTATGACGATGCAGGCTCGCATCAATTACCCTGACACGCGCCGCGTGGACACGGTAGACACCTACTTCGGCACACAGGTTCCCGACCCTTACCGCTGGCTCGAAGATGACCGCAGCGCCGAGACCGAGGCTTGGGTTGCCGCCCAAAACAAGGTGACACAGAACTACCTGAACAAAATTCCGTTCCGCAAGGACGTGAAGAAGCGCATCACCGAACTCGCCAACTATGAGAAGATGGGTGCACCGTTCAAGGTGAAGGACAAATTCTATTTCTTCAAGAACGACGGTCTGCAGAACCAGAGCGTACTCTACGAGTATGACAAGAACGGCAACCACAAGATGGTGCTCGATCCCAACACGTTGAGCGAGGACGGCACGGTGGCGCTGCAGCAACTGGATTTCTCCAACGACGGCCGCTACCTGGCTTACATCATCACCCGCAGCGGCAGTGACTGGAACGAGATTTATGTCAAGGACTTGAAAGAAGACCGCGTGCTGGATGACCACATCGTGTGGGCAAAGTTCACCGATGCCCAGTGGCTGGGTGACGGTTTCTTCTACAGCGGCTATGACGCCCCCGAGGATGCCAAGTCGTCCAAGAACGAGTTCCAGAAGGTGTATTACCACAAGTTGGGCACTCCTCAAAGCGAGGACTACATCGAGTATCAGGACAAGAGCGAACCCTTGCACTTCCATCAGGTGAGCGTGAGCGAGGACGAGCGCTACGTCATTTTGTGGAAGAGTGACGCCGAGGGCAACGACATCTACGTCAAGGACCTTAAGGACCGCAACCCGCACTATGTGCAGCTCATCGGCGGCATGAAGTATGAACGCGGCATCATCGGCATCGACAACGGCAAAATCTATGTGATGACCAACGAGAATGCCCCCAAGGGCAAGATCGTCACCTACAACGCCGAGACCCTGTCGCCCGCTTCGCTGGCCGAGTTCATCCCCGAGCAGGAATCAGTATTGACGGGCGCTGCAATGGCCGACCACAAGTTCATCCTCACCTACGACAAGGATGCTTCGAGCCACCCTTACCTCTACAGTGCCGACGGTAAGCTCATCCGCGAGATTGAGCTGCCCACCTACGGTTCGGTAGGCTTCAGCTGCAAGAAGAACGCTAAGGAAGTGTTCTACAGCTTCGCCAGCTACACCTTCCCTGGTGCTATCTACAAGTATGACTTGGAAACTGGCAAGAGCGAACTGTTCTTCCAGCCCAAGGTCAACCTCAAGAGCGAGGACTATGTGACCGAACAGGTGTTCTTCAACAGCAAGGACGGCGCACGCATCCCCATGTTCTTGGTTTACAAGAAGGGCCTGAAGCGCGACGGTCAACGCCCCACCTTCCTCTACGGTTACGGTGGTTTCAACGTGAGCCTCAACCCCGCCTTCACCTATACCCGCACCTTGTTTGCCATGATGGATTGCGGCGGCATCTGCGCCTATGTCAATCTGCGCGGTGGTGGCGAGTATGGCGAGGAATGGCACCAGGCCGGCACCAAGATGAACAAGCAGAACGTGTTTGACGACTTCATTGCCGCTGCCGAGTGGCTCATCGACAACAAGTACACTAACCCCAAGAAACTCGCCTGCAACGGCGCCAGCAATGGTGGTCTGCTCGTCGGCGCTGTCGTTAACCAGCGTCCCGACTTGTTCGCCGCAGCCGTGCCCCAGGTGGGTGTGATGGACATGCTCCGCTACCACGAGTTCACCATCGGTTGGAACTGGGCTCCCGACTATGGTCGCAGCGATGACAGCCCCGAGATGTTCAACTACCTGCGCAACTACTCTCCCTTGCACAACATCAAGAACGACGGCACGCACTATCCCGCCATCATGGTGACCACTGGTGACCACGATGACCGTGTTGTGCCCGCCCACAGCTTCAAGTATGCCGCCGAGCTGCAGCACTGCAACACCGGTGACCAGCCCAAGCTCATCCGCATTGACAGCAAGGCTGGCCACGGCCACAGCAAGCCCATCAGCAAGATCATCGACGAGTACACCGACATCCAGGCCTTCATCATGTACAACCTGGGCGTGAAGTACAAATACAAAAAGTAATCGACACATCTTGTGGCGTAGGGTCGGTTCCAATGATTGCGGCACTTTGCTTTCCGCTTCGTTGGAACCGGCTATTGTTAAATAGCTATTAGTCAAACTACTAGTTAATGCGAAAAAGTTCGCAGTATTGCTTTAAGCACATACAATGGATCGTTCTTCACAGATTATCAGGACAAGTTGGGTTGGCATCATCGCCAATGTATTGTTAGCGGCTTTCAAGGCCGGTGTAGGCATCTTGGCCAGTTCGGTGGCCATCGTGATGGATGCGGTGAACAACCTGAGCGATGCGCTCTCAAGTGTCATCACCATCGTGGGCACCAAACTCTCGCAGCGTCCCGCCGACCGCAAACACCCCTTCGGGTTTGGACGCATCGAGTACTTCAGCGCCATCATCATTGCCGTGATCGTGCTCTCGGCAGGTGTGACCTCGCTCATCGAGTCCATCAAAAAGATCATCAATCCCACCACTCCGTCCTATACCACTGTCACGCTCATCGTCATCATCGTGGCCATTGTCGTGAAATTGGTGCTCGGTCGCTACGTCAAATCGCAGGGCGAAAAGCTCAAGAGCGATGCCCTCATCGCCTCAGGCTCCGATGCCCTGTTCGATGCCATCATCACCTTGGCCACGCTCATCTCGGCTGGTGTGATGCTGTTGTGGGGCATTTCGCTCGACGGCATCCTGGGTGCCCTCATCTCGCTGGTCATCATCAAGGCAGGTATCGAGATGCTCGCCTCCCCCGTCAACGAATTGCTCGGTGCCAAGATTTCGCCTGAACTGCTCTCGCAAATCAAGAAGGAGGTAAACGACTTTGACGGAGTGTATGGCGTGTTTGACATCATTGTCCACAATTATGGTCCCGATGTGCAGATCGGCTCCTTGCACATCAACGTCAAGGACACGATGAATGCCCACCAGATTCATGGCCTCACGCGTCGCATCAGCGAGGAAATGTTCGACCGCCACGGCATCATCATGACTGTGGGCGTGTATGCCGTCGCCACGGGCGAGAACAAGCGCGCCCAGTTGCAGCAAACCC
Organism: uncultured Bacteroidales bacterium; assembly: GCA_902784675.1. Classification (GTDB taxonomy): domain Bacteria; phylum Bacteroidota; class Bacteroidia; order Bacteroidales; family Muribaculaceae; genus Sodaliphilus. The sequence goes on from CACZVR010000029.1 coordinate 12,385, forward strand.
TCATGCAGGCCGCTGCCGCCCACGAGCACGTCGAGCAGGTCCACGGCTTCTACTACTTTGAGGATGAGCGCCGCGTTTCCATCGATGTGGTGCCCGACATCACCATCCACGACGATGCCGCCTTCATCGAGGAACTGAAGGCCGAACTGCAACCCCTTGTCCCCGACGACACGGTTTCCATCGTCATCGACCACAACTACAGCGAGTAGCAGACAACAATAACGACTGAACCATCTGATTGTCCTGAGACATTGTCATCAGACCTTTCAGATGGTTCAGTTGTTATATCAATCCCTATAAGACTTAGATCTAGCGGAAAACAACCGGTAAAGTGTACCACACCGCTACGGCCTTGCCATCTTGTCGTCCAGGCTCAAAATTCGGCAGCGATTTAACAATGCGGACAGCCTCTTGATCATAATCAGGATGTACTGAACGTAAAACTTTTACCTCACCGATGCTTCCATCAGATTGTACAACAAATTGCACAATCACGTTACCCTTGATATTTTCCGATGTCTGAGGTGTTTGGAGATGAGCATTGATATATTTCATCAACGCCGCTTCGCCCCCAGGGAATCGCGGCATTTGCTCAACACTACGGTAAATCGTCGTGTCGCTATGTGTATCAAACTTCGGTTTAGTCATGAAGCCATAGCCAGCACCACTTTCCTTGTCCCTAAAGCTAACCGGCAAGGTGTACCACACGGCAACTGCTTTGCCATCTTGGCGTCCAGGTGTGAACTTGGGAAGCGATTTAACGACGCGGACAGCCTCTTGATCATAATCAGGATGTACCGATCGCACAACTTTCACCTCACCGATGCTTCCATCGGATTGAACAACAAATTGCACGACAACCCTTCCATTGGTTATTTTTTCAGGAATTTGAGGTATTTGGACTTGGGAATCTATATACCTCATCAACGCTACAGCACCTCCCGGAAACTCCGGCATTTGCTCAACACTACGGTACACTTGTTCTTGGCCTACAGCTGTTGCGACTGTTAGCCCGACAAAAAGAATTAAGAATAATGATAAGCGCTTCATTGTTTGATTGTTTTATGTTAGGTTAATATCCGAGCGGTGTAATAGTAAACGAGCAGGTGCGGTCTATGGCGGGCAGGCGGTATTGCTCCAACGGGCGGGCACCCCAACTGTCGATGCCGCCCACGCCGCAGTGCTCGCTGTCGAGGGTGAGGATAGTGAATGCCGATTTGGTCAACTGAGAGGGATGGCGCTGATGCTTCTCGTTACCCTCGTCCAGCATACTGATGCCGTAGTGCAACGCGCTGGCATAAAACGGCTTGTCTGAAGTAACTTTGAAGCCGTTTCCCCGATTGTCAGTCTGGCACCACCAACGGATGTCGCCCTTGGTGCCCATCTCTTGCGGACGGATGTAGGGATAGAATTGCTCGTCGGCTGTCTGGCGGTAGATACCCAAACGTTGGCTATAGCGGCGGTCAGCATAGTTCTCGACAGGACCACGGCCGTAGAACTCGCTGTTGTCCATCTGGTAAGGCAACTCCATCACCATACCGAAACGCAGCATCTCGGGCAATTCGGTGTAGCTGTCATCAAAGGCTATACCCTGCGTCACACACATTGCCCCTCCGCTGTGGATTTCGTAAGTCAGCGTGAGCCTTGCATGCACCTCGGGCAAGTCATAGTGGGCGACAACGGTCGTCTGCGACTTACTGGATAGCCTCTTATCCACACCTAACGAGGTCAGGTTCATCACAGGATTGCGCCATATCTTGAGTTTTTGTTGCTGCCAGGCACCCATATCGTTGTCGGTCACCGCACGCCAGAAGTTTGGTTTCAAACAACCTCCTTCGCCCAGCATAGGAATGCCATTGACCACGAATTTTGTCATGAAACCCGTCTTGCCGTCAAAGGCTACTTCCACGCCCTCGCAACTGATTGTAAGCTGGCCCAACTTGGTCTGCTTGACATTAAATTTAGCCTTGTCGTGAGGCAGATTGGCCGACTGGGGCATCACCTCGTTGACGGGCAGTTGGGCATAGGCGATGCGCTGCCCTGCCTCCATCAACGGCTCTTTATTTTTGAGCAGGAAATCCACATTAAGCATCACCTCACTGTTCGGATCAAGCGCGGCAAGGGTATTAGCGATGGGCAGATGCAGCGACCGACGTCCTTGCGGTGCTACGTTCAGATTCAGTTCCTCGCCGTTGAGGACCGACTGGCCATCGACAAGCAGTTGCCAACGCATTTTCACGTTGCTCAAGTCGCCGAAGAAGAACTCGTTCCTCACTGCGATATCACCTTGCTGCACGTTAACGTCTTCGGCCCATACGTTCTGGTAGTAATAGGCGGTCTCATAGGCATGCGGATTCCACACGCGGTCTGGACTCACGAGGCCGTTGCAGTTGAAATTGTTGTCACTGGGGTCATGGGTGTTATAGTCACCACCATAGGAGAAATACTCCTTGCCGTCAGCGGTCTTCACACGCAGGCCTTGATCGACGAAGTCCCACACGAAGCCGCCCTGGAACTTGGGCAAGCGACGCACCACATCCCAGTATTCCATCAACCCGCCACCCGAGTTGCCCATCGCGTGGTTGTACTCGCACAGGATGAGCGGCTTCTGGCTCTCGGGGTTGCTGGCATAGCGCTCGCACCACTCGGGCGAGGCATACATCGGGCACATCAGGTCGGTGTTCTCGCCGCCCTGGGCACGTTCCCAATGGATGGGGCGCGAGGGGTCGGTGGCGCGTATCCAGTCACGCGCGGCCGTGAAGTTGGGGCCGTCGCAGGTCTCGTTGCCCAGCGACCACACGATGATGCTGGGATGGTTGAACTGAACGCTCACGTTGTGCTGGTTGCGCTCCAGAATGGGCTTGGCGAACATGGGTTTGTAGGTCGGTGCCGTGTTGGGGTCATAATGGAAACCGTGGCCCTCTTGATTGGCCTCGGCAAAGACATACAGTCCGTATTCGTCACACAACTCATACCACATCGGATCGTCGGGATAGTGGCAAGTGCGCACGGCGTTGATGTTCATGCGCTTCATCTCCTTGATGTCAGCAATCATGCGCTCACGCGATACGACATAGCCGCCATCGGGGTCCATCTCATGGCGATTGGCGCCCTTGATATAGATGGCCTTGCCGTTGACCAACAACTGGCCGTCCTTGATTTCCACACGGCGGAAGCCAATCTTTTGGGCAATGACCTCTCCCTTAGCCCTTTTGTCTGCAGGGATGAAAGTGGCGACAAGTGTATACAGATAGGGCGTCTCGGCAGTCCATTGATGAGCAGCTTTAACAATCCAATGGTTCTCGCCTGCAGATGCCATCATCACCTCATTACCTTGAGCATCCAGCAAACGGTAACTCATCGAGCCTTTTCCAGTAACAACTGGAGCCACCAACAGAGTACCGTCACGCAAGTCATCGGTCAGCCCGGTCGTCACGCGCAGGTCATCGATGTGGTAGTTCTTGTCGCGGCAGTAGAGGTAGCTCGATCGGGCCACACCCGACAGACGCCAGAAATCCTGATCCTCGCTGTAAGTGCCGTCACACCAACGCATTACTTGGAACGCCAGCAGATTGTCACCCTCGTGAACGTAGGGCGTGATGTCAAATTCGGCAGCCGTCTTACTGTCCTCGGCATAGCCCACAAACTGGCCATTGACCCACAAGTTGATGTTACTGGTCACACTCCCAAAATGGGCGATGACTTGTTTGCCTTTCCAATCGGCAGACAAAGTGATGTGTCGACGATAGGTGCCCACATGGTTGTCCTTAACGGGTACGCGGGGTGGATCGTTCTTCCAATTGTCGCGCCACGGGAAACCGATGTTGACATACACCGGGTCGCCATAGCCGTTCAATTCCCACATGCCCGGCACGGGCATCGTCGCCCACGCGCTATCGTCTAGGTCGAGGCGCCAAAAGTCGGTAGGACGTTCGTCCAGGTTGGCAACCCAGTGGAATTTCCAGTCGCCATCGAGCGACAAGCAACGGTTCATCGGTGCTGCATCCACATCGTTGGCAATGAATGACGTGTGTACAGGCAAGCGGTTGATCTCGTTCACTTGCAGGTCCATCCATGGTTCCCCTGCAGGCTGTGCACTAGCCCACATCGCCAGTGACAGCAGAGTAATTGTGAGTATTGCAGTCGGTCTCATTTGGTTAAGATTTATGCGCAGTGGCATTGAAGCCTTTATTTTTGTAATGTCCGTATAGAGCAGTTCCATGTCACTCTATCGGCAGAATTGTCTTGAAATTTTTCCAGTTCTTGGCGCTGTGATAGGCGTTGACCGAAGTGGCGGGGACATACAGTTCCACCTTGTTGTTGCTCACGCCATCAAGCTTGGGGGGCAAAATAGCCCGGCATTCGATACGGGTCAGACTCTTGCACTTCTCGGCCACTTTCTTGCCCACCTCGGTGACACTTTCAGGAAGAACAAGCGTGGAGATGGCCGTCTCACGCAAAGCGTTGTCACCCAGATAAAGCAAGCCTTCACCCAAATTGATTTCGGCCAGCGACGTGCACTCGCGAAAAGCCTCCTTATTCAGTTTGGCACACACATCAGGCAAGCTCACGCTCGTCAAACCTTTGCAACTCTTAAAGGCGCGTTCTCCAATGGTGACCACACCTGCCGGCAGATCCAGCGACGTCAAGGCACAATCCTCAAAGGCCTCCTTGTTGATGGTGGTCAACTCATTGGGCAATTCAATCCAAGTCAATGCCTTGCAATGCTTGAAAGCATACTCTCCGATGCTGTTAATCTCGGCGTTTAACTCGACCGATGCGAGTGATGTGCAGCTCTCAAAGGCCGATTGGGGAACCTCGGTCAGATGATTGGCAATGACTGCCTCAAGTGCTTTGCAGTCTTGGAAGGCCTTCTTCCCAATTTTCCTGACATGAGACAAATCCACCCGTTGCAGGCGAGAACAGCCATAGAAAGCCGATTCGCCCACCGACAAGACGCTGGCGGGAAGAATCACAGACCGCAGTTGCGGGCTCTCGTAGAATGCTCCATTTGCAATCTTGGTCACACCGTCCGAGATATTCACGCTCGAGAGCTGTGAATAAGAAAATGCGTTCCATGCAATCTCTTCCACCCCGTCAGGCACCATGAACTCTCCGCTGCGGGCTGCCGGACAGCGCAGGAGCACACCACCCGTGTTATCATACAGCACTCCGTCCTCATAGGTGTAGTAACGGTTGCCTCGTTCCACAGTGATTTCCTCCAGTTTCTTCATCATGCCCAAGTCGTCATTGGTAATGCGCGTCGCTGCGGGGATTTCAAGCAGAACAAGCGGCGTGTTCTCAAAGGCCTTGGCGCCCAACGTCATCAAATCTCGCGGCAAGCTCACGCGTTTCACCCCTGTGCCCCTGAAAGCCTTGTCGCCAATCTCGATCACGCTGTGCGGGATGGAGATGTTTTTCAGATCTGAGCAGCCGTCAAAACACTCATCCCCAATGCTCTGCAAACCGTCGGGAAGTGAGATGTACTCCAACCGCGAACAACCGCTGAATGCGTTGTCGCCCAACGTGTGCACACCACGCGGCATAATAACTTCCTCAAGATAGCTGCAACCACGCAACGCGCCGCTGCCGATGCGTTTCAGACGCTCGGGCAACAGGATGGAGCGCAGATGGGTAGCATAGGACAGAGCGTCGCCCAAAACATCACGCTCACCGTGACCGCCCAGCAGGCCGCCATTGTCCGAGTTCATGATGCGCGCACGTTCCAGTTCCAAGTCGATGTAATTGTCCACCCTCTTGCCGCGGCTATCGACACAACTCGAACGCTCGCACAACCGCTTGATGAACTTGAAGTCCTTGTAATCCATGGGGCCTTCGACATGCAACAGACGCACGCGGTCCCTCATCTCTTGGGTCATCTTTTCCTCAAGGGTTCCAGCAGTGCTCAAGCGCACTTCCACCACGTCACCATAGGTGCTTGAACGGCTGTAGCGGTCTCGCACGGCACGGCTGCCGCTACGCTGAGCTTGGGCGGGAATCACGGTCACCATCACGAGCAGCAAAACTGCTATCATCTTGAAAAGATTTCGGCTAGTCATCATATTTATTTAATTGGTTTTATCGGCTATTTCCCCACAAAAATAAGCAATCTACCTGACCACCACAACTATTTCTCCTTTTTTTCGCTGTTGAATGCCCACCAACGCCTTAGTACACATCAACACATGGTGTCATATGGCCTCAGATTTTAGAATTTCAGCATCAATGGGAAAGAAAAACTATCGTTCAAATGGATAAAAACAGCAGATGATGGTGCATTTTCAGCAGAAAAGGCTTATATTTGTAGCCGTAAGAAAAAGAATTAACCTCCAAAACAACTTCAACATGATGACAAAACGACTACTCATGATGCTGATGGCATCGATACTGTTGTTCCCGGCATTTGCTCAGGGCGACGGCAACAACGCGTTATTCACCAAGCCCAAGTTCAGCGGCTTTGCCATGGCGTCCTATCAAGCGACGTTCCAGGACGGCAACAACAGCAACTCGTTTGATCTGAGGCTTGTCAGGGCTTCGATCGAGGGCCGCATCCTCAACGATTTCTACTACAAGATTCAGGGGCAGATCAACGGCAACACCACAACACTGGGCAGCAGCCCCAGGCTGGTAGACTATTTCATGGAGTGGCAGAAACTGGACTTCTTCCGCGTGAAGTTGGGCCAGTTCAAGCGTCCGTTCACCTACGAGAACCCGATGAACCCCATTGACCAGGGCTTCATGGGCTATTCGCAGCCCGTGAGCAAACTGGCGGGCTTCAGCGACCGCACGGGCATGCATGCCAGCAATGGTCGTGACATCGGTCTCCAGTTCCAGGGCGATTTCCTCAAGAGCAGCAGCGGCCGCAACTTGCTGCACTATCAGGTGGGCGTGTTCAACGGCCAGGGCATCAACGTCAAGGATGTGGATGAGCGCAAAGACATCATCGGCGGCGCATGGGTCATGCCCATCAGCGGCATGCGCATCGGCGCCTTCGGTTGGGAAGGTTCCTATGCCCGCAAGGCAGGTGGACAGACCGTCAGCCTGCGTCAGCACCGCTATGCCTTCAGCGCCGAGTACAAGAAGGGCGACCTGCAGTTGCGCACCGAGTATATCCACTCGACGGGACGTGGTTTTGCTTCCACCTATCAGAATCCTTCTAACGCCAGCGACCTTACCATCAAGACCTATACCGACAAGAACGGCAATGAAGTGGCCAATGACAAGTCCGACGGTATCTATGCCCTCGCCATCGTGCCAGTGGTCAAGGACAAACTCATGGCCAAGGCGCGCTATGACCTCTACCGTCCCACCGCATCTAATGTAGCGGCCAAGACCAATTACGAGGTAGGTCTGAACTACCGCTTCTGCAAATACCTGGAGGCACAGACCGAGTACTGCTTCACTCATGACCGTGCTCTCGCCAAACCCGACTACAGCACCGTCTTTGTGCAGCTTTCCATCCGCTACTAATAAACTAAGGACTAAAAACTAAAATACTATGTCACTACTCATGATTCTTCAACTCTGTATCGTGCTGGGCGCTTTGTGGCTCGGTTCACGATACGGTAGCCTGGCCCTGGGTGCCATTTCGGGTATTGGCCTCGCTATCCTCGTGTTCGGCTTTGGAATGAAACCGGGCTCTCCTCCCACCGACGTGATTTACATCATCATCGCTGCCGTCACCTGTGCCGGCATCATGCAGGCCTCAGGTGGTATGGACTGGCTCATACAGTTGGCCGAGAAGATGCTGCGCAAACACCCTGACCGCATCACCTTCCTCGCCCCCTTGTGCACCTTCTTCCTGACGGTGCTCGTCGGCACGGGTCATGTGGTCTACACGCTCATGCCCATCATCTGCGACATCGCGATTAAGAAGGGCATCCGCCCCGAGCGTCCTTGCGGTATCGCCAGCATCGCCTCCCAGATCGGCATCACTTGTTCGCCCATCGCGGCAGCCGTGGTGGCCTTCATCACCATCAGCGGTGCTAACGGCTACGACATCACCATACCCAAGGTGCTCATGGTGACGATTCCAGCCTGCTTGCTGGGTATCTTGACTGCATCCATCGCCTCCTACAAGCGCGGCAAAGACCTGGACAAGGATCCCGAGTTCCAGAAGAAAATCGCCGATCCCGCACAGCGCGAATACATCTACGGCAGCACTGCCACCACACTCGACAAGAAGATTGCGCCCGAGAGCAAGCGCGCCGTGTATATCTTCTTCGGCGCCCTTTTGGTCATCGTGTTCTTCGCCATCTTCCAGGATCTGTTGCCTGCCTATGACACCATCAAGGC
>CACZVR010000030.1 GCA_902784675.1 uncultured Bacteroidales bacterium
AAAAGTGGCTGAAGGTCACCTTACCCATTTCCTTCCAGTTCCACCACGTGCAGATGGACGGAGGCCACGCCGCCCAATTCCTCAACGAACTCCAACAAACGACAAACACCCTCAAATATCAATAACGATGCGTTATTGGTCGGGGGACGCTTTCTTGTATTTCTGATACACTTTTTTCAGCTGCTTGTCAATCTCTTTGACAGGACGATCGAGTTCGCTTAATCCCACCTCGAAACGAAGGGTGTTCTCGGGGTCCCTCTTTTCATGATATTTCACGATGAGCCTAAGCGTGGGTACACGAAATTGCATGGTAGTCTTGAACCTCACCTGTTCACAGTCAGCAAAGGGTATCGTTGTCGCCATGCCGTCTTTGTCATAGAAGACGAAGCAGTCAGCACCAACAGCAAACGCGGGTATATCGCGCCGGGCTTTAGCGGCTTTCCTGAACGATTCGACAGCCGACAGAATCATGGCAAGCGCCGTCAAGCCATAGACAATGAGTATCACATATCCATGCCAGTCATGAAACATGAACGATAGCTCCCAATGAACAAAACTGTACACGCCGAAAGCAACCAACACCACCGACAGTATGGTATAGATCACCGCCTTTGCATCCGCCAATCCCTGGCGATAATAATATTGATGTAATACCTCCATAACTTCAAGTTTTATACAGCCGCAACATGGTCACGCAACAAAGAGCCTCACAAGACTAAAATCACCATCAAAGAATCCTGCCAAACACTTCACCCTCAAAATCGAAACAATCCTGTCCTCCAACGGCTGCCGCATCACCTCCAGCACGGAGCGATTGAATTCAGGCAACTCATCCAAGTGGAAAGACTTGCCCCATTGCAACAGCCTCACAGTCAACCATAAAGCCCCAAAACGGCCAAAACATATACCATAAAGCCATTCACAACCACAAAGATAATACTTAATCACAATATTTGGAACCAGTGAGTAAAGAAATGCAACAGAAAATCCGTTTTCTTCCCGTTTGCCGCAATATCTGCCAATGATTTCAACAAAATCGCCACACATTAATACATTTTAACGGGGGAAAGTGACACTTGTTTGCAATTAAACCGCTAACTTTGTGAAAAAAATAATTTAAACCTTTAATCCCCTGCGATGTGTCAGGTAAATTACATTCATAGTATGGCAAAATATAAAGTAAAAGACGGTGTGGGAGTTATTCCCGAAGGAACGAAAAAGATTAAAGATAGCGCTTTTGAAGATTGCGAGAACCTTAACAGCATTATTATTCCCGACTCAGTAACCGAGATTGGCGAGAGCGCTTTCGAGGGCTGTACTAGTCTGGCAGAAATCACCATTCCCGACTCAGTGAAAGAAATCGGTGGCCGCGCTTTCAGTCGCTGCACTGGATTGACCTCCATCACAATACCCAACTCTGTGACCAAAATAGGGTATTATGCTTTCTGGGGTTGTACGGGTCTGAAGAGTATCTCCATTCCTGACTCGGTAACAGAAATTGGCAATGATGCCTTCATGGACTGCTCCAATCTACAAACTATATATATTGGAAAATCTGTGAAAAAGATTAATGGTCATGCTTTTTATGGATGTTCATCTATTAAGTCTGTTACGGTAGCAAACGAAAATTCTATATATGATTCTCGTGAAGATTGCAATGCCATAATTGAACGTCGTGAAAACTTTATGCAGACGAAAGAGTATTATGAATTAGTTATTGGTTTTAATTGCAGCACTATTCCTGACTCTGTAAGCGTGATTGGCCATTCTGCTTTCCAGGCTCGCAAAGAGTTGACTAGTATTGTTATTCCTAACTCAGTGACAGAAATAGAGAGTTGGGCTTTTACAGACTGCACAGGCCTGACTAACATTGTCATCCCGGATTCAATCACACATATAAGCGAAGGTGTTTTTAGCGGCTGCATTGGTCTGACAGAAATCACCATACCTGACTCGGTAAAAAGTATTGATGATAGTGCTTTTGCTCGTTGCTCAGGCTTGACAAGCATTATTATACCTGATTCTGTAACAGAAATTGAGGACGGTAATGGATGTCATTATTACTTCCAAGAATGGGATAATGAAGGTGCATTTGAGCGATGTACGGGACTTACAAATGTAGAATTATCAAAATCATTATTTAGAATTGGTAGTTATACTTTTGCAGGTTGCACTGGTTTGGGAAAGATTGTTATTCCTAACTCGGTAAAAGTGATTGGCGAAGGGGCCTTCAGGGACTGCACTGGCCTAACAAGCATCACCTTCCTGGATTCGGTAAATGAGATTGGTGATGATGCATTCAAGGATTGCACAAACCTAAAAGCAATCAATGTGCCATCGGGAAAAACCGACTACTTCAAGAATCTCCTGCCCAAAAGCCTGCACGACAAGATTGTGGAGCTCCCACCCGTGAAGAAGGCCAAGAAGTAAAATATTCAAGAGCCCAAGGCTTGGAATAAACCTTGGGCTCTAGCTATATCTTCACAAATTAATATTGTTGCTGCGGTTGCAGTAAGGCTGATGTGCGTCCCCGCCCATGCGGTCAGGGACGTCGGCGGTGCCTTGTGCGCGGATGCCTATCAAAAAACTCAGATGAATTAGTTGTTTACAAGAAGATTGTTCCAATTGATGTCTTGTTGTCACAGTTGTTTGATGGAGTGCACGGGCACGGATTCATCGAGGCCACGAGCATGAACGACGCGGGATACTCGGTCGAGTATTTTGCCCTGGAAATCGAAATTATTCTGTCTTCCAACGGCTGCCGCATCACCTCCAGCACATTTCGCGAAAATTCTGGCAACTCATCCAAGCGGAAGAACTTGCCCCATTGCAACAGCCTCATTGCCAGCCGTAAAGCCAAAAAAACGACCAAAATATGTACCATAAAACCGTTCACAATCACAAAGATACATTTTTTCTATAAAAGATGGGCAATTATAATAATCAGATAATTTGCAAATATCATAAATAATGGCGTAATTTGCATACGTAGAACACATTCATTGATGTAATTATAATTATAATATATTGTAATAGATATAATTCTACTTATCAGCAATCTTTAGAGTTTAGTTTTTTGTTTTTAATAAACGCAATAGATTTACAATAATATGAAGGAGATACAAACAAGGAGTGCTAATAGTATAGCAAAACTGCTCTTTTGGATGTTAACTTTTCTTATTTGTTACATCCCTTTGCTAGCAATTGTTTTAGCTGCTGCCGCATGCTGCGTATATGGTATCATACATGCAATTGAAATCATCATTGCCGATAATGTTGTTGGAGGCATTTTATTATTGTTACTCTGTGTAGCACTGGGTATCTTTCTTGTTATTCCTATATTAATATCTACTTTCAGACCATTTTTTGTGTTATATCGAAGTGGACGCGACGAAAGAATTGAAATAACAGAATCAGATGCACCAGAATTAGTTCAACTGGTTTATAAACTAGCTGATTCAACAAAGAATAAGCGTCCTAAACATATCTATGTTTCAGCTGCAGCAAATGCATGCGTTTTCTTCAACTCAAGATTTATCAACATATTTTTTCCTGTAAGAAAGAATATTGAAATTGGTTTGGGGCTCTTTAAAGGATTAACCACAGGTGAGTTAGCTGCTTGTTTAAGTCATGAGTTCGGACATTTTTCCCAAGGAAACATGAGATGGGGATCGGTGATACATATCCTTAATGCTCTTATTACAAATGTTATGGGTTTAAATGACCGTTGGAATTCTGCTGTTAATAAACTCATAAACTTTCCATGGATTATCGGTGGTGCTATTATTTATTCTCTTGCAGTCAAAGCTGTAGGCTGGATTCTTTATGGTCTTACTATCGGATATATGTCTATAATGGATTTCTTGTATGAAAAGATTCAGTTATCATATCTTGAATTGTCAAGAAAGATGGAGTTTGAAGCAGATGCGGTTTCGGCCAGAACTGCGGGAACAAAAAATGCCATATCTTTCATGTACAAATTATTGGAGATTTCAGACAGAACTGATGTATTTCAAAGAATGTTATTGCGATTAGCAAACAGGAACTTAACAATATCTGATTATTGGAAAACTTATAATAAAGTAGATATCTATCTCTCAGGTCTAACACATAAAGAAATATCTTCAACAGAAACAATTTCTAATCCCCTTAGCCCTATCGCAGATAGAAAACTTATAGTTGACAATATATATTCAACGCATCCTGATTGGCAGAATCGTATTATTGAAATAAAGAAAACAGACTTCTCGTCTCAACTTGATTTATCTGGTTCAGCCGAAAATCTTGTGCCTGATTTCATATGGGAAAAGGTTGGTAATCAGGTATTGGATGATATAAACAAAAATGTTGATCACAATAGAGACATCGTTGTAATCCAAGAAGACAATGTGCAACCCTATATAGAAAAAGAGTTGTACTGGTATCAGTATATGCCATATTTCCAACGCGAAGTGCTCGAATTTGACTATACTGATTGTCAAGCTGATGACAAAGCTTTTACTCCAGATGATGACAGTGCATTAATGACTATCAGTCGTTTTGAGGCCGCTAAATCAGACTTCATGAACGCAAGTGCAATACATGAGCAAAATATTAAAATAAAGCAATTGTTATATGACGGAGTGTGGTATACAAGAAAAAACATTCCAATGGATCAAATACAAAACGAGTATCAACAAACTCTTATTTCAGCTCAAGAAATAGACCGGTCTATTTGCAAAAAAGCATTAGCTTGTGTAGATGACAAGAATAAGGTTCAAACTGCTTATAGCATTATTTTCTATGCTCAGAAGTACTTAACAGAATATTCAAACATAATAACACCTAGGCTTAATAAAGTTATTACGATTCTTAATAAATCAGCATCAGATACAAATAGCCACCAATTTCAACAAATACAGGATTCTCTTGAAGATTTTCGCTCCGAGTTATATGCATTTTTATTTAATCACACTAATTTAAAATTAATAGAGTCGATAGCTCCTCAAAATGTTATTGATAGTATAAATGACTTTGGAGAACGCCGAGGAATGTTTATCGGATCAAGTATCAGTGGCGATGCCATTAATTTTGTAATATCATTAAGCCAATGGCTGAAAGATGCCCATGAGGATCTTTTGTCTCGTTCAAAAATGATAATTATAGACGCATGCATCGGATACAAGCATATCCCAATTATCTCCAATGAAACCGATGATAGATTAAATAATTAGATCACCCGTTTTATATAAGCCTAGGTATAGCATGCAGACAAAGAGGTAGTACACTAAAAATTATTTTAATTGTTGGTAAATATAAAAACTGGTTAATATTATTATTGACTTCTTAATGTATTCTTACCTTGTTATCGTTTTATGAAAGTAGAGATGCAGCAATATAAAGAGTTAAGAACTCATGAGATAATTCTTTCTAGACAACATTTTGTTGCCCAATGAGTAATAATAAAGCTACTAAATTTAAATATTTTGACGAAATGGACAATTACGATTTTAATGAAAACGAAAAGGAGCCAAATTATCTAATGGCTTGTATTGTGGGACTGATAACAAGTGTTCTTGTTGGATTCGGTTTAGCCTTTTTGGGTATGTGGACTGAGTCTGAGTATACATTCGTTTTGATTTTTGGCGGATTAATCGTGAGCTATGTTATAAGACATTTTTTACCAAAAGAATCAATTGCTGGGGCAATTATTGGTGCAATTCTAACGCCTGTAGCTTATATTATATACCAAGTTTATATGAATAAGCAGGGTTACTCTTATGGAGCAGATAGCGAGGTTAGGTTTTGGTTCATTTTATTATTAAGCATTGCAATGGGGGCAGGATTAGGGTACAATAAGGACAATGAATAACATTGCTGTCCACCCTATAAATCTAGCAAAATGCTGATTAGTTGATTTAATAAAAGGCTCAAGATTAATGGTGTTTTTGCCAAGTATCTAATTATCAGTTCAATTATGATTTCAAATCCGTTGATACCAATAATACATTTAACGAACTAAAATCAATGTCTTATAACGATTATTGATTTTTTAATAGACAGTAGTGAACTAGGATTGGAAATCACTTGGGATGAGTTCATTATTCCGTTTCGCTTGCCAGTTTATCTGCGAGTTCTCGACATCGTAGAGTTTTACTAAATCCCTATCTAAGAGCATTTTCTAATTGCGAACCAATGCAATTTTGCTCTGTATGGTCGTAACCGTAAGTTTGTTATCTGATGCGTTAGCCATAATAGTATATCTAGTTTATATGCTTGTTCCCAAGTAGGTGGGGCGGTCGAGGTTGCGGTAGGCGATGGCTTCCATGATGTGGTGGTCGAGGACGTCGGCGCAAGCTTCGAGGTCGGCGATGGTGCGGGCGACTTTGAGGATGCGGTCGTAGGCTCTCGCGCTCATGTTCATGCGTTCCATGGCGTCGCGAAGTTTTTCGAGGCCGGCGGCGTTGGGCTCGGCGTATTTGTGGAGCAGGGACGGGGTCATCTGGGCGTTGCAGTGGATGCCGGGTTCGTCCTTGAAACGGCGTTCCTGCAGCATTCTGGCGGCGATGACGCGCTGGCGGATGGCGGCGCTGGGTTCGCCTGGAGCCTTACTGGACATCTGGTCAAAATCAACGGGCTGGACCTCAATCTGCAGGTCGATGCGGTCAAGCAGCGGGCCCGAAATCTTGCTCATATAGTGGGTGCGCTGGTACTCGTTGCAGACGCATTTCTTCTTAGGGTGCCCATAGTACCCGCACGGGCACGGATTCATCGAGGCCACGAGCATGAACGAGGCAGGGTATTCGGTGCTGTATTTTGCCCTACTGATACTTATAATCCTGTCCTCCAGCGGTTGACGCATCACCTCCAAAACTGAGCGATTGAATTCAGGCAGCTCATCCAGGAAGAGCACCCCATTGTGGGCGAGGCTGATCTCGCCGGGCATGGGGAAAGAGCCGCCTCCGACAAGGGCCACGGGCGAAATGGTGTGGTGCGGGCTGCGGAAGGGGCGCACGGTCATCAGGGTGGTGCCCCGCGGCAGTTTGCCTGCCACGCTGTGAATCTTGGTAGTCTCGAGGGCTTCGCTCAACGTGAGCGGCGGCATGATGGACGGCAAACGCTTGGCCATCATCGACTTACCCGATCCTGGACTGCCCACCAAGAGGATGTTGTGTCCGCCGGCACAGGCCACCTCAAAAGCACGCTTGACGTTCTCCTGTCCCTTGACGTCGGCGAAATCGTAGGGGAACACGCCTTGCGCCTTGGCAAACTCGGCGCGCGTGTCCACCACCGTGGGCTCCAGCTGGCAGGTGCCGTTCAAAAAGTCCACCACTTGGGTGATATTATCGACAGCCAGGATGTCAAGGTTATTGACCACAGCTGCCTCGAGCGCATTGTCACGCGGAACGATAAAGCCGTCGAGCTTCAATTCGCGAGCCAAAATCGCCATGGGCAGGGCGCCCTTGATGGGACGCAGGCTGCCGTCGAGCGACAGTTCACCCATGAGCATATAGCGGTCCAAGCGTTCGGCATTGACCTTTTCGTCGCCGGCAAGGATACCGATGGCCAGCGGCAGGTCATAGGCCGAGCCCTCCTTCTTGATGTCGGCGGGCGTCATGTTGACCATCACCTTCTTGCCCGGGAAGTCATATCCCGCCTGCTGGATGGCACACCGCACACGTTCGGCGCTCTCCTTGACGGCCGCGTCGGGCAGGCCGATGACCATGAATCCCGACCCCCAATCAACGGTCACTTCCACCTCGACCTTGATGGCGTCGATGCCCTGCACTGCTGCTCCTATCGTTCTCGCTAACATGATGTTATGACTATTTATTACGGAAATTCATTCCCCTTTACACAAAAAACTCATGTACCATTCCTCCATCTCGTCGGTCAGCCCCACCAGCCATGCGGTGAGCCGATCAATCTTCTTTGAATCGGTATCATAAGAGACGCTGAGCATGACATCATCGGGGAACAACTCACGGGCACGCGCTTCGTTCTCCTCGGTCTGGATGAATGTGGCATACAAATCCTCGGCACCGAACAGGTGACACATCTCGTGAGCGATGCTCAACGCACATGCGGGTTCACCACTCTCATAAGAATTATACAGCATGCTCCCTTCCAGGAAATACATCTTTTTGTCATAGGCGTTGTTATAGGCCATCGAGTAGCCCCGACCAGGCTGATTGGCCACAATCAGCACGAGGCATCCCGTGCAGTCGGTATGCTTTTTCACCCATTTGACAAACTTCCTCCCATCCTTATAGCCCAACTTCTTCATGACCTTGGACACCATGTCGACCGGCTCATAGCCCGAACCGCTTCCGCTGACGATGCTCTCTAACAACAAGGGAGGCTCAAGGCCGCACTCTGCATTCTCGAAAGATACCTCCTTGCCATAGCTTTTTGCTTGAGCCACCAGCCAATCCTCGGCTTCAATCACCAAGCTGGAGTACTGCTCAACTTCCTCGGGGATCCAACCCATTTGAGACACATAACAGGTCAATACATAGATTTTCCCGGCCAAAGCCGGTGCGCTGCCTTGATTGCGGTCACCAATCTCCTTAGCATCAATCCATTGCCCGCCCATTATCAAGGCCAGCAGCAATAGCGACAACTTGAAAAACACAGGCTTCATCTTCAATCAATCTCAACTTTTAACGTATTACTTTGCTCATCGCCTCGTTCAGGTTCGGTCCCGAATAGACGATCAGTCCCGTGCTGTCACTCACGGCATACCATGGCAGCGTGGTGATGCCCAGCGACTGCACACCTTGCTCCAAGGGGCCGCCAGGAGCCCAGTAATGCCCCCATTCCTCACCGGCGATGGTCTGATGCCACCGCAGCGTGTCGCTCTCGGCAAGGACATCAATCACACGCACTTTGCCGCCGGTTTTGTCTTGCAAGGCCTGCACCTGGGCGCGGACGGCGCTGCGGTCCTTCTGCGGTTGAGCCCACAGGGTGAGCAACGTCATGCGGTCGGTGAGTTTGACCTCCTCAAAACCACCGCCATGTTTCCACAGGGTGAGGGTAGTCAACCGCGGCAGATTGACCTTCTTGCTGTTCAAGGGGTCAACGACGAACAACCGGGTCAATGACTCGGGCCGCGCCTCGATATTGATGCCCTTGAGCAACTTGCCCAGTTTGTCACGATTGCCATGGTCACTGTAGTCCACCAGCAGCAGCACTGTGGACAGCATGTCATCGGGATGTTCGCGCACATACTTCTCGATCGCAGCATTCAGGCGGCTAGGGTTCTGGTCGGTATAGAAGGCCTTGTGTTCGTCACGGAACACCTGCCATTCCTCATTCAAGCGGTTACCTTTCACCTTGACACCCAGCGGCTTGCTGACATCACCTTTCATCTTCAGGTGGTCACCATTGGCAACCACCACCGTGGCAAAGGCATCACCACGATTGCCCATCAAGCTGACGATGGCAGGCTGCTCTGACTGGCCCTTAAACGAGAATTTGCCCTTCTTGTCCACCTCGACCGATTCATCCACCATGCCCGAATCAGTCATGAGAACAACGCGGACCGCTGTCCCGTGCAGATTGACGAGCGTGCCGTCGATTTTGAAACTGTCACTGCTGCACGAGGCGAGCATGGCTGCCAACAGGAGCAACAGGAGATGTATTTTCTTCATTTCGGTCTTCAATTATCTGACTCACTAATCTCTAATCAGTTAAATCCCTCCAGTCGCCGTTCTGCTTGATGAGGTCGACAAGGCGGTCGATGGCCTCCTGCTCGGGGATGTTCATCTCGATGCACTCCTTGCCCTTGTAGAGGCTGATGCGGCCCGCAGCAGCGCCCACATAGCCATAGTCGGCATCGGCCATCTCGCCCGGTCCGTTGACGATACAACCCATCACACCGATTTTCAGGTGGGTGAGGTGAGCCGTCGCTTGCTGCACGCGTTGCACGGTCGTCTGCAGGTCAAACATCGTCCTGCCGCAACCGGGGCAGGAGATGAATTCGGTCTTGGTGATGCGCTGACGTGCCGCCTGCAGGATGGCGAAGGCATAGCGCACAACCTCGGCTCCATTGCTGATGCTGGGCGCTTCCAGCCAGATGCCGTCGGCACGACGGTTGAGCAGCACGGCACCCAAGTCAGCACCGGCCTTGACCTGCAGCCACTCGCTGGAACTGTCGGTGTAGGTGTTGCGCATGATGACGGGGCAGTTGATGCCCGCCTTGTCCAGGGCATGGGTCAATGCCTGTTGTTCACCAGGGATGTTGATGCCCACTGGTGTGATAATCAGCACAGTGTCACCACGTCCACGCAGGAATTCCAAACGTTCAATCGGGGTCGTCGCCGGCACTTGCAGGAAACGCAGACGGGCCGTCGAACAGCGTTCCCATTCCCCTAGTGTGAGCAAGGGGAAGACGTTGCGCCCGCCTTTCCAGCAATTCAACGGCACCAAGAACTGGTGCATCCCGTCAATCAATCCGTCGGCGCTGTAGTATAAGTCGGGTTGCAGTTCGGCACCCGTAATTTCGTCGGGACGATAGCTGGCAATCACCATCGGCTGCTTGCTGCCACCGATGCGCCCGTCAACGGTCACCGTGGGCCTGCGGCTGGGGCACAGCGGGTCATAACCCTCGCTGTAATCACCCATGATGGGGGCATGTCCCTCGCGCTGAGCGATATAGTCCACCAGTTTGCGGGCCACGGGCACCTCGGCCTCAGGCTCCTCGCTCAACGACACGCGTATGGTGTCGCCCAGACCCTCGGCCATCAGGGCACCGATGCCCACAGCACTCTTGACGCGCCCGTCCTCACCGAAACCCGCCTCTGTCACACCCAGATGCAGCGGGAAATGCATGTCCTCGCGGTCCATGGCATCCACTAGGCGCCTCACCGCCTCGACCATGACCACGACGTTAGACGCCTTCATCGAAATGACCACATCCAAGAAATTCTCAGCGACAAACACGCGCAGGAACTCCATCACGCTCTCAACCATACCGGCCGCTGTATTGCCATAGCGACTCATGATGCGGTCGCTCAACGAGCCGTGGTTCACACCCAGGCGCACCGCCGTCTTGTGCTCGCGGCACACGGCGATGAAAGGCAGCAACGCCTCACGGATGCGGTTCAGCTCGGCACGGTACTCCTCATCACTATACTCCAGCTGCTTGAACGTGCGCGCCGGATCCACAAAGTTACCGGGGTTGATGCGCACGCCCTCGCACACCTGAGCCGCCGCAAGGGCAGCCTGCGGGTTGAAATGGATGTCGGCAATGAGCGGGATGTTGCATCCCTGGGCGCGCAGCACCTTGGAAATCTCACCGATGCTGTTGGCCTGTTTCACGCCCTGTGCCGTGAGGCGCACATAGGCAGCCCCGGCATAGGCGATGCGTTGGCATTGTGCCGCGCTTCCCTCGATATCATCGGTCGAGGTGTTGGTCATCGACTGCACACGCACGGGCCACTCGCTGCCCATGGCTATGCCACCCACAGGGACACTGACGGTGGCGCGACGTTTATAATCAAATCTATTCATTATTTCTTCTCACTTACTGGTTTCGAGATATTTCGCTCCTCGCTCCACCCTCCTCGCTCCTCGCAGTCGAACGCCTGCTCATCACCCGAAAAATTTCATGGTCAGCGACACGCACAGGAACCCCACAATGACCCCTGCAAGCACTTGCCACAGGTTGTGACGTTTGAGCGTCAGCCGTGCCGACCCCAGCAAACCCGCCAGAAGAATGAGGATGCACAGGAGCCACAACAGATAAAACGCGCTCAGACCCTGAACGTGAATCTGGTAAACCAGGGCGATGATGCCGCCCATGCCCGCCATGTGGGCACTGATTTTCCATTTGAGGCTGATGAGAGCCATCACAAGCACGGTGATTGCCGAGCCCACCATGAACATCACAAACCACTGCGGCGAGTGGTGATAGAACAGATAGTAAGCCGCCACCGCATAGCACACTGCGGTGAACAAATAGGGAATGAGGCGCTGCTCACGCTGATTCACATGCAAGTCCTTGATGATTTTGAAGTGAGCGAGCACACTCAAGAAAATGAGCGGCAAAATGCAAGTGATGCCCATGCACATCAGCAGCACGGTCACACGCGTGCCATAGGGCAACAGGCACAACACCGACACCCAAAGTGTCAGAAACACGCCATAGGTGGGCATCAGCAGCGGGCTGAACGCGGTGGAGAGGAAATTAGCCGCTCCAGCGATAAATCTATTGATGGTATATCTTTTCACTAATCACTAACCTCTAATCACTAACCTCTAACCTCTAATCAAAAACCTCACTTCCCCATCTTGCGGCGGATGGTGCTGCTGGGAATGCCCAGGTTGTCGCGGTACTTGGCCACGGTGCGGCGTTCCAGCTGGTAGCCCATCGCCTTGAGGCGCTCGCACAGGGCATCGTCGCTCAACGGGTGTGCTTTGTCCTCGTTCTGCACCAGTTGCTTCAGGTCGTCAAACACCTCATGACGCGAGGCACCGTTGATATCCTCGCTGAAGAAGGATTTCAGGCTCTTCACACCCCACGGTGTCTGCACATACTTGTTGCTGATGGCACGCGACACGACCGTCACATCCTTGCCGATGATGTCGGCAATCTGCTTCTGACCCAACGGTTTCAAGTCGCGCTCGTCGCCACTCAGGAAATAGTCGGGCTGGCACTTGACGATAGCGCTCATCGTCTTGAACAGCGTGTCTTGGCGCTGCTTGAGCACCTCGATGAACATGCTGGCCTCGCGATAAGCACCTTGAATCTGCTTTCTCTCCTTGTTTTCCTTCACACTCAATGCCTCAGAACCCTTGTAGCGCTCATTCATCAGCGCATAGCTCTCGCTTATCTGCAGAGTGGGGATGTTGTTGCGCAGGGTCACCGTCACGCGACCATTGTCCTCGTCCAGTTCCACGTCAAAGTCGGGCGTCACCTGCTGGCTCATGGCGCTTTGCGATTCAAAGGCGTTACCTGGGCTGGGATTCAGGCCATGCTTGATCTGGCGTTCAAACACTTCGGCCAGTCGTTCCTTGCTGTAGCTTGTCTTGCGAGCAATGGCATCAAAACGACGCGACACCATCTCGTCAAAGTACTTCTCAATCATCAAGATGGCGATGTCAACATCCTCGCTATGGAGCTTACGGCGCAATTGCAGCAACATGCATTCGCGCACGTCGCGAGCAGCGATGCCCGGCGGGTCCAGGCTCTGAACGATGGCCAGCACCTCCTCTACTTGACGCGCATCAACAACCCAGCCGTCGTTAAAGGTCACGTCATCGGCAATCTCGGCGGCACTGCGACGCAAATAACCGTCATCCTCCAAGTTACCCACAATCGCACGGGCAATGATCTGCTGCGTCTCGTCCAGCTCCAGCTCACCCAGCTGATCGGCAAGATGCTCCTGCATGGTCTTTTCGCTCACCGCGGTCGGGGCATAATACTCATCGTCACGGCTGCGGTTGTTGGCAAAGAAGCGGTACCACGCTATCGTGTCGTCGTCACCGTTGGTCTCGGCATTATTTTCCGAGTCGGGCGTGCGGCTGTTCTCGCGCTCGGTCTGCTTGTCGGCGTTCTGGTCGCCATACTCGTCATTCTCGTCGGGTTTCTTCTCGAGTGCCTGAATCTCATTCACCTTGTTGTCGATGAATTCCGACATCTCGGCATCGTTCTTTTCCAGCATCATGCCCAGCAAGCGCTGCTGTTCCAGCGCCAACCGTTGCGTCTGTTTCTGCTCCAGAGTGAGTTCTTGTTTTGCCATCGTCGTCAGAGGTTATGGGTTGCTTTAACTCACAAAATTATAAAAAAGTAATGTCGCAGCAAAATAAGGACTGTTAATTTTACCGCAATGGGGTAATAATGCCTTGCTGTGAATAATAAATATAGACAGATAAACGAAGGGTGGGCGCTCCTTGCGGGAGCACCCACCCTTGCGGTTAACTGATATTCTAAATGATTAGAATTCTCTTACTTGATTACTCTTCAGCAGGCTTGTCCCAAACGAATGTGAAGACACATCCAGTGTAGAGATTGCCACCGGCGGCATAATACAGCAACTGGTTTACAGTATAGGTATTGCCTTCGCCATATTCAACGTAGCAATAGCTACTATTGCTGGCTGCATCAAAGTAGCCATAGTAGCCCCACCAATTCAAGTTCATGCCATCCTCAATAGTAATCTTACCATCCTTGAAGGTGAACTCAAAATTAGACTCGTCGGGATCATCCTCGAGGCCGTAATACAGGTAATACAGCGGCGAAACAATGCGATAGATATCCGTTCCCTCAACTCTGATAATGGGTACATTCTCAACAGTTACAGGTTCCTCATACCAAGTATAGTCAGTGATAGTACAAGTTCCAGCGGGTAACAAAGCCGGCTTCTTGATCGTCACTACAATCTTATGAATCGGAGTGGCAAACGGATTTGCACCCTGAATATCAACATCAGGAAGGCTAAGTGTACATACGCACTGATCACCCCAATCAAGATTGGTAGCGTCGATGTAGAGCGTGTCGCTCTGTTCCTGGGGACCAAACGAAACTTGGTTGCTCCTCAGTTTCGCCTTGTCATTGGTCGTGGTCATATTGACAGTGGTCGAGTAGGCCTCGGTCGAATAAGTCCTCGTGATAACAACAGGAACGGTAAGAGCGTCACCCTCGGTCTCCTGAGTGATAGCTTTGCTCTGGAACGAGAGGTTGGGCATAGCCGGAGCATCATAGATGGCACCAACGTTATCAGTGTCACAACTGGTCAAAGCAGCAGCGACAACTGCCAAACCTAAAATATATTTACCTAATTTCATAATCTTCAATTAGTTTAATGAGATTAAACGTGAATTAATTGGGATAGTCGCCAATGGGATTCTGATCACCATTGGGGATGGGATTGGGATTCATGTTCACATTGCCATCAAACTCGGCCTGAGGAATGGTCATTACCCATGCATAACTGGCGGGATCCTTCCAAGCATCAAAGTGGTTGGGATTACGCAGAGCATCGGGCCAGCCGAATTCTGAAGGACGCTCGAAACCTTGTTTCAGGCGGCGGATGGTGTAAATGCGGCCATCCTCACCCCACAACTCAATGCGGCGCTGGATCAAGATCTCTTCCAGCAGTGAGCCGGTTAAGTCGGTAGTGAGTGCACCCAGTTCTTTACCAGTCTTGTTGGTGTTGTAGTTGGCATCACGCTTGCTCATCACAGCCATCAGGTACTCCTTGGCAGCAGCATCCTGACCCAAGCGGCAAGCAGCCTCGGCAGCGTTGAGATACATTTCCTCAACACGCATCCAAACATAGTCACCTTCCCAAGTTTGAGTATTGGAGAACTCAAACTTCTTCTGCTGATAACTCTGGCTCGGGTTCCACCATGCTAAACGGGAGTCGGTTGCACTCATCTTGTCGTAGAGCCACGACGAGATGCGCTTGGGAGCACGCTGACCATAAGGAGCGGTGCCGCTCATGTGCGTCATCAACGAAGCATACATACCAGCCTGGTCGCTGACGATCTGGGCACCCCACATCACGTTACCGGCACCCACCGAATTGATGAAGTTGCTCTTGTCGGGAGCAAATGATGAAGCATCAACAGCCTGAACGCTCTTGCCACTAGCGGTGATAGCCTTCTGAGCAGCATCAAGAGCATCAGCCCACTTCTCCTCGACGAGGGCGATGCGCGACTTCAGACCCAAAGCAACAGCATAGCTCATGTGGCTGGGATGACGCTGAGCAGGAGAGTTAGCCAGCAACTCGATAGCTTTGTTGATATCACTGTCAATCTGTGCATAAACCTCCTTAACCGAGGCACGGGGCTGACCAGTGGTGGTGGTCATCGTAGGCTCGTTGTATAAAGGCACACAAGGATCGTCCTGGAAATTGTAGTTACGGGCATAGGACTGTGCCAGCATGAAGTAGCTGTAGGCACGGATAGCGTAAGCCTGACCGATCACATAGTCCACATCTTCCTTCAAACCACCCATGGTTTCCTCGGCAGCAATGATGTAGTTGGCATTGGCTACCCAAGTGTAGTAGGCCATCCACAAGTCATAGGGGCGCCAGGTACTTCTGTCATAGGCATCTTTTACATCATAGGCAGCATCATACCAGAACCAACCGGAACCCGAAGCGCCCATAATCATATCGTCGCCCATCACCTCGGCCATCAGGTTATAAGCACTGATACCGAAGCACTGGTGGGTGTTACCTGTGGTGGACCAACCGGCGGTGTACATCGAGCGATAGATACCATTCAGCGGCACGAGGGCCTTGGAAGCGTCGCTCATGAATGTCGATCCTGACATAGCGTCAGTAGGCTCGGTCTCCAGCATATCGTTAGAGCAAGAGGAGAGGCAGAGCACACCAAACATCCCAATAAACAAATATTTAAATATCTTTTTCATGTTTATATCCTTATTAAAAAATGATGAATATAATATCTAACCTTGTCTCGGGATTACTTCACAATGATTTCGCAAATCGAAACACGGTTCCAGCTCAATTCGTCAAACATGTTGCTGATACCCTGGCCAGCAGCATTGATGCGGTTGGCAGCGATGCCATACTTCTTGACGAGCATATCCTTCACGCTGGCGGCACGGCCGTTAGCGAGCTTCACGTTCAACTCTTCCTTACCCTCGGGAGAAGCATAACCCTTGATCTCGCAGGTAGCCTCGGGATGGCTCTTCAGGTAAGCAGCCACGCGCTCAACGTTGGCACGCTGGTCAGCGGTGATAGCGGTACCACTCTTGGGGAAGTGAACCAGGATGTTCATGTACTGCTTGCTGTTGTCAACCACCTTGGGAGCAACATTCTTAGCAGCATTCAGGTCATTCTTGCACTGGGCAAGAGCCTTGTTGGCAGCATTCAAGTCGTTCTGCAACTGAGCCAGACGGCTGTTAGCGTCGGCAGCAGCACCCTGAGCGTCGGCGAGCTGAGCACGCAGGTCGTTGATCTGGCTGTTCAGCAGGTTAACGTTTGCAGCGGGAGCAGGAGCGGCATAGGTCTTACCAAAGTTCAACTCAAAACCAACGGTGTAAGTCCTGTTGGGGCTGTAGTCATAGTCAGTACCACCATTGAAGTTGTACTGAGGATCCATACCGTTCAGGTGTGTGAACAATGCCAAGTTATCAACCGAACCGAAGATACGGGCACCGGTCATACCCAGCTTGTTAACCCAAGAGTTGGGCAGAGCGTAAGCCAGGGTGATGTTCTTGATAGCAAAGTAGCTGGCATCAATCAACCAGCGGTCCGAAGTAATCACATTCGGGTCGTTGATGAAAGCACGGGGAACATCGGTCACGTCACCGGGCTTCTGCCAACGGCGCAACATGTGCTTGTGCCAAGTCTTGTCGGCATACATCATCGACATAGTGGACGAATACAGACCATCCATCACCTTACCACCCAGCGAGTAGGTAGTCAGCACGCTCAGGGTCAGACCCTTCCAGCTGAAGTCGGTGCCAAGGCTACCGAACAAGTCGGGCTGACGGCTGCCAAGATAGTACTTCGAGTTAGCGGCCTTGGTCTTGTCATTAGAGATTCTCTCGGTGGAGGGATCCATATTACCCTCGGAATCTACATCGTAAACCCAGTACAGTGCATTACCAGTAGTGGGATCTACACCAGCACTCTTTGAAGTATAATATGTGTAGATGGGATAACCCTCCTTGATGATACGGGCACCGTAGGTCAATACAGGAGCCTCAGCAGTCAACTTGATGACTTTATTCTTGTTGTGGGTGGCCATTGCAGTGATGTTCCACTCAAAGTCGCCAGTGCGGACGGGGGTGATGCGAATCGAACCCTCAACACCACGGTTGCGCATGTCACCAACGTTGTCCATGAAGCCGGTGAAACCAGTTGAAAGCGCCATGGGACGATTCAGCAGCATGTTCTTGGTCAAGCGGTTGTAGAACTCAACATTCAACTGCAAACGATGGTTGAACAGGATAGCGTCAAAACCAGCGTTGAAGTTCTGGCTCTTCTCCCAAGATACTTTCTTATTCTCAAGCGAAGCAATCATAGCACCAATGTTGGTAGCGTTGCTGTAGCTCAAGTCATACAATGACTGCCATGCATAGAATGAAGACAGAGCATCGTTACCCTGCTCACCATAGCTGGCCTTTACTGACAGGTTGTTGATCCAACCCACGTTCTGCATGAACTTCTCACCAGATACACGCCAGTTAGCACCTACACTCCAGAAGGTGCCCTTGTTGTGATCGGGGTGGAAGCGTGATGACTGGTCCTGACGCAGCGAACCGCTCAGGAAGTAGCGGCCAGCGTAGTTGTAGGTGGCACGGCCCAGCCAAGAGTTGATGCGATACTTGTCACTGTAAGAATCAGCCTCGAGCAAGGTGGTACCGGGACGCAACTCATAGATACCATCAATGAGGTTGGTCTTACCAGCAACCAGGTAGCTATACTGATAGTCATACCACTCATGACCCAGCAACAGACCGATGGTGTGATCACCGAAGGAGCGGTCCCAAGTCAACAACTGGTTGAAGGTATAGCTCTGAGTGCGACGGTTATACTTCTCAAGCAGACCACCAGCATTAGCCTGGTTACCATGCTGAGAGTTCATGTAACGAGTGTTGTTGCGATTCACATAGTCCATGCTGAAGTTCACAGCCAGCTTGATGCCCTGACGCCAGCCATACTTGGCCAGGTCACTACCCAGGACGATACCGGTGCGCAGACCTGCAACGTCACGCTTAGCCCATGCCTTATCCATCATCAGCATACCAAGTGCCGAGAAGTCGGTCATTGAACCGGGACGTGAGTTACCATTATCCCTCTTCTCACCCCAGTCATACTGGATATTACCGTCGGTGTCAAAGATGTTGTCACCGTTGATGTCCTTCAGGTAAACGGGGAACAACGGGTTGATGAACTGTGCGGTGTACCAGGGGTTAGAAGTGCTGGTACCGTCATAGTCATTGAAGTTAGAGGTAGAGTGAGCCAACGAAGCGTTGATGTTGGCAGCCAACCAGTCAGTAATCTGGCTGTTGATGTTGGCACGACCGGTGTAACGCTCATAGTTGGTGGTCTTCAAGATACCATCCTCGTTCAAGTAACCCAACGACATCATGTACTGAGCATGGTCGCTACCGCCAGTCACCTGCAACTGATGCTCGTGACGGAAGGCATTCTTGCGGGTTACACTGTCATACCAGTCCTCGTTCCATGCACTCTTGGCATCGGCACGCACTTGACCGGTAGCAGGATCAATGATGTTGTCCCAAGTGTAGTTCTTGAAGGGGTTATAGTACTCACCACCCAGGCTTGAGCCGAGCGTGGCGCGGGCGATAGCCTCAGCATCCTTCCAGTCCTTACCTTGATCAAGCTGTACGTTACGCAGTGACTCGTAGTACAACTGAACAAACTCTTTCTGGTCAACGAGATCATAGCGCTTGGTGGCACGTGATGACCAACCGAAGGTCGAACGCCACATCACATTGGTGCGGCCCTCAACACCCTTCTTGGTGGTGATCATTACAACACCGTTAGCACCACGAGCACCGTACAGAGCGGCTGCACTTGCATCCTTCAACACGGTCATCGACTCGATATCCGAAGGGTTGATCGTGGCCAGGTTGCCATCAAAAGGTGCACCATCAACTACATACAGCGGCTGGCTGGATGCGTTGATAGAACCGTAACCACGAATCTGGATGCTGGGTGACGAACCGGGCTGACCCGATGCGCTGGTCACCTGCAGACCGGCTACGTTACCCTCAAGGGCCTTGGTAGCATCGGTAACAGGACGCAACTCCAGTTTCTTGTTGGTCACAGCCTCGGCCGATCCGGTGTAAGAGGTCTTCTTGGCAGTACCATAGGCAACTACCATCACCTCATCCAGAGCGGTACCGCTATCACTCAAGGTGATAGCCATGTTAGGCTGAATGGGAAGTTCTTGGGTGTTGTAACCCACATACGAAACCTTGAGGGTCTTCACATTGTAAGGAAGATTAAGCGAGAACTCACCGTTAACGTCGGTGGCTGCGCCGTTTCCTCCGCCAATGGGCTGGATCGTGGCACCAATGAGCGGTTCGCCATTAGCGTCAGTTACCTGTCCCCTCACTACTTGCTGGGCACTCATGCCCAGGGAGATAGCACAGATGGCTATCAGCAGCAGAAATAGCTTCTTCATAAAATAGTGATGTTTATTAATTAATACAATTAGTTAAAAAATGTGTTTATTCAATCTGTTACTAGTAAGTTCTCGATGGTACTACATTTTTAAGCCGCTATCGATAAATTACAAGTACGCAAAAATAGTAAAAGATTGTGAAATGGGAAAAATAAAAGCTTTATTTTAACTAATTACCTTTAATTTCTATCTTTTTGCTTTCAAAATAAATTGCAAAAAAATAATAAATCTATAAACAAAATATTATATAAATAATTGATAATCAACTTAATGACTATTATATTAAAAATATTGACCTTAAAAATCGCCGTAGAAAAATAAATGTTAAAAAAAACGGTCTTTAACATTTGTAATTTAACTATATTTTCCCCTAAAAAAGCCTGTTTTCGCTATTTTTCATCACAATTGACAGTCAAATTAACGGCTGTTAATAACTTTTTTACGCCTGTTTCAAAGCCGCATCCCGTGATAAACATGCCACATCACGATGGCTGCACAACACGAAATGTTCAA
The DNA here is from genome assembly GCA_902784675.1 of uncultured Bacteroidales bacterium. GTDB lineage: Bacteria > Bacteroidota > Bacteroidia > Bacteroidales > Muribaculaceae > Sodaliphilus. The sequence goes on from CACZVR010000030.1 coordinate 20,632, forward strand.
GGAATGTTTCGTTCCTTCCTGCGGAATTTCCACACACCGGTCACTGGCGTCAACCACTTCCTGGCTCACTCCTTTCACTTCATTACCCAGGACAATCGCCAACGGTTGATTGACATCGACAGCAAAATCACCCAGACCGACACTGTCATGAACCTGCTCGATCGAGCAGACGAGATAACCAGCCGCCTTGAGTTCCTCGACAGCGGCAAGTGTAGTGGGGTAGTACTGCCAGCTGACAGATTCTTCGGCACCCAACGCGGTCTTGTGAATCTCGGACTTGGGGGGTTGAGGCGTGATGCCACACAAACAGATGCGCTCGATCAAGAAAGCGTCGGCCGTGCGAAACACCGATCCCACGTTCATCTCGCTGCGCACATTGTCCAACACCAGCGTCACAGGCAACTTTGCTACCTGCCTGTATTCCTCCACACCCACGCGGTGCAGCTCCAGCATCGATTTCTTCAGTCCCATCGTTAATTAAATGATGATAATTTCACTACAAATGTACTGCTTTTTTCTCATTCAATAATAGTACATTTGCTGTGAATTGAAATCATGCTTTGATAACCTTGTCAATAACGCTGTCAATTGTTGTTGAAAACTGTTTGAAAAAAAACAATAAAAAAGACTTGACAAATTCAAATCAATGCGGCTTATCATTCTTTTTTGAAACACCAAAAAAGTTAGCACATAATTTTTATTAGGCTATAAACACGGTTTTCATCACCATTTGTGAAGATATAAGCCAATAATTTATTAACTTTGCAGGTTGTTTACACCTTGTTAATAAAGTAGTGAAACAGCTATGACACAGCAATTAGGCTTGTCAATAAACTATCGATAACTCCCACCGAGCGTTGATAACCCGAAATCAACCGTCGAGGGCAAAATAGTTTTCAACACAATTAACAGGCATAGTTATTGTAGTTAAAATTGAAATTTTTAAAAAATTAAAAACAAAATAATATATAATATGAATGTTGATAAAGGTTACGTCGATGAGCCTATCGAGGAAGGCATCGACCTGAGAGAGGAAATCTTGCGCCTCAAGAAGGAGCGCAACGCAGTCATCATGGCGCACTATTATCAGCGCGAGGAGATCCAGCAGCTGGCCGACTACATCGGCGACAGCCTGGCATTGGCTCAGCTGGCTGCCAAGACCGATGCTCCTGTCATTATCCTGTGTGGTGTTCATTTCATGGGTGAAACTGCTAAAATTCTGTGCCCCGACAAGACGGTCATCGTGCCCGACTTGAGCGCGGGCTGCTCTCTGGCCGACAGTTGTCCTGCCGATGAGTTTGAGCAGTTTGTCAACGAGCACCCCGATCACACAGTCATCAGCTATGTGAACACCAGTGCTGCCGTCAAGGCTGTGACCGATGTGGTGGTCACTTCGTCTAACGCCAAGGAAATTGTGGGCAGTCTGCCGCAGGACGAGAAAATCATCTTCGGTCCCGACCGCAACCTGGGCAACTACATCAACAGCATCACCGGTCGTGAAATGCTGCTGTGGGACGGTGCCTGCCATGTGCACGAGAAATTCAGTGCCGCCAAACTCGCTGACCTCAAGCGTGAACATCCCGATGCCAAGGTGCTGGTGCACCCCGAGTGTCCCAAGCCCGTGCGCATCATGGCCGACAAGGTGGGCTCGACCCAGGCCTTGCTCAACTTCGCTGTTGATGACGAGAGCCAGGAATTCATTGTTTGCACCGAGAGCGGCATCCTCTTCGAGATGCAGCGCCGTTGTCCCGACAAGACGTTCATCCCTGCTCCGCCCGAGGATGGCACCTGCGCCTGCAACGAGTGTGAGTACATGAAGCTCATCACCTTAGAGAAACTTTACAACTCGCTCAAGTTCATGGCTCCCGAGATCGAAGTCGCTCCCGACATTGCCGAGCGTGCCGTGAAACCCATCCAGCGCATGCTTGACATCTCGCGCGAGTTGGGCATTATAAAATAAATAATGACTATAAACACAAGAAAAAT
>CACZVR010000031.1 GCA_902784675.1 uncultured Bacteroidales bacterium
TAATAGTTATTCTTGGCCACCAGCAGCATGTCGTCATTGACAAGCAGATCCTCTCGGTACAGGATTGTGTTGCGCACACCCATATTAAACAAGGTGGCTCGCTTGTTGCTGCGCGTGACGATAATGGTCTCGCCCATGCCGTCGCGGTCATAGCAATCGCTGATGGTCTCCAACAGGAACTCGCTAGACACCGTCTGGATGTCCTCCATCCCTTCCAAGTCAAAATGCGGACGGCCCAAAGTCCCGTCTTCCATTGCCTGACGCAACAGTGTGGCATTGTGCAGGATGCCGCTTTCCTCGGCCTGACGGGCAATCTGACGCAGGAACACGCCATAGGTCGTCAGTCCCAACGACCGCAGTATCTCATCGTCAAGAGCAGGACTCACGAGCTGCCCCACAGGCGGCAACTGGGCATTATCGCCCATGAGCACCATCTTGCAACCCAAGCCGTTATAGACGTGTGCAATGAGGTCATCCAAGAGACGGCCGCTACCGAAGATGGAGCCGTCGCTTGCGTTACTGATCATCGATGCCTCGTCAATGATGAAGACGGTGTTACTTTGCTTGTTGTCTGCCAGGCCGAAGGCATCAATGCCGTAGCCCTGTTGACGATAGATCTTGCGGTGGATGGTGTAAGCCGGGTGGCCCGAATATTCGCTGAAGATGTGCGCAGCACGTCCCGTCGGCGCCATCAGCACCGTCTTGCGTCCCTGCTGGTTCAATGCCTTGACGATAGCACCCGTGAGCGATGTCTTGCCAGTACCTGCATAGCCACCCAAAATGAACACCGACCGTTCTGGGGCGTACAACAGGAAATGGGCCAACGCCACAATGACCAACATCTGGTCATCGTTCGGATCATAGGGGAGCCAGCGCAGGACATCCAATGCCAATCGCTTCACGTGCGGGTCTTGGCGGTCAGCGCCCCCAGTATGGTTAAAATTAGTCAGTCGCCCATCGTGTTCCATGCCACAAATTTAGGAAAAAAACGGAAAAACACAGGGAATGTTTGCGATAATCCACCAAAATGTATTACCTTTGCCCCGCATTTGACGAATGGAGTGATGCTCGAGTGGCTGAAGAGGCACGCCTGGAAAGCGTGTATACGTCAAAAGCGTATCCCGAGTCAGGGTTCAAATCCTGTCTCGTTTACTTTTTCTGTTGTCTCAATCTTGTTTATTTCTCTTTCTTGGCGCTCAGGCTGTAGACGGCAAGGAAGAGGATGAGGGCAAGGTAGACCACGATGCCCAGAGTGTTGGTCAACGTTTCGCTCTCGGGAGCAGCGAACTTGACATCACAGAAGGCCAGGGCTGCACAAACAACGCCCATCAGGGCACCACCGGCAATGAAACCGCTGGCGATGAGGGTACCGCGCTCCTTGCGGGCGGCATTGACGGCCTCGTCCTTGCTGCGGCTGCCGACGAACCAACTAATGATGGCGCCGATAAGCAGCGGAGCATTCAGCTGGAAGGGGATGAACATACCCAGTGAGAAGGGCAGGGCAGGCACCTTGAGCCAGTTGAGCAAGAGGGCGAGAACGGCTCCCACACCGTAGAGCAACCAAGGAGTGTCGCCACCCATCATCAGGGGATCGATGACGGCCGCCATGGCGTTGGCCTGGGGCGCTGCCATGACGTTGGGGTCGGTAAAGCCGTAGGCCTTGTTCAAGATCATCATCACACCGCCGACGGTGGCTGCCGACACGAGGGTGCCGACAAACTTCCAAGTCTGCTGCTTGGCGGGGGTGGTACCAATCCAGTAACCAATCTTCATATCGGTGACCATACCGCCGGCCATCGAGAGAGCGGTGCACACAACACCACCGATGACCATAGCGGCTACGATACCTTGAGAACCTTTCAGGCCAATGGAAACAAAAATCACACTGGCAACGATGAGGGTCATCAGGGTCATACCCGACACGGGGTTGCTGCCCACGATAGCGATAGCGTTAGCAGCCACCGTGGTGAACAGGAAGGCTATAACCAGCACAACCAGGAAGGCAACAATCGTCTGCACCAGGTTATGGATAACGCCGATATAGAAGAACACAAAGGTAATCAACAGGGCTGCCAACAGGGCGAACACCAGCACCTTCATCGAGATGTCGCGCTGGTGGCGCTCCACCTTCTCGGTCTGGTTCTGCTCCTGGCTCTTGAAGGCCTTTCCAGCAAGTCCTGCGGCACTCTTGATGACGCCCCACGACTTGATGATGCCGATGATACCACTCATGGCGATACCACCGATACCGATGAACTTGGCGCCGCCGGTGAAGATGTCTTCAGGAGAGGCGGTAGCCAGTTCGGGATTCATCGAGCCCATGAGGGGCACAATCACCCACCAGATGAAGGCGCTACCGGCAAAGATGATGAAGGCGTAAGGCAGGCCGATGATATAGCCCATACCCAGGGCTGCGGCGCTGGTGTTGACCTTGAAAATCATCTTCACGTTGTCGGTAAAGCCTTGGATGGCAGGAATAGCGGCGGTGGTGAGCACCTCTTTCCACCAGTGGAACGTCGAGAGCAAGAAATCGTACAGACCGCCCACGATACCAGCGATGAGCAGATGACGCACCTGGCTGCCGCCCTTCTGGCCGCTGACGAGCACCTGGGTGGTCGCGGTAGCCTCGGGGAACGGGAACTTGCCATGCTGATCGCTTACGAAGTACTTGCGGAACGGGATGAAGAACAAGATACCCAAGCAACCACCCAGCAGGGAGCTAAGGAAAATTTCCAGGAAGTTCACCGTGATATCGGGGTACTTGGCCTGCAGGATGTACAGGGCGGGCAGGGTGAAGATAGCACCGGCCACGATGATGCCCGAAGCGGCACCGATCGACTGGATGATGACATTCTCGCCCAGCGAGTTCTTACGCTTGGTTGCGGCACCGATACCGGCCGCAATGATGGCGATGGGGATGGCAGCCTCGAACACCTGGCCCAGTTTAAGGCCTAAGTAGGCTGTCGCGGCACTGAAGATGACCGCCATAATCAGACCCAGCGAGACGCTGTAAGGTGTGATCTCGGGATACGTCCTGTCGGGCCTCAAGATGGGGACATACTTCTCCCCCGGCTTGAGCTCGCGCGCGGCGTTCTCGGGCAACGACATGTCGTCTTGCTGTTGTTGAACAATGTTTTCTTCGTCTTTCATAAAAAATGATGTTATAATTTTTAATGGTTATTCCAGGTTTACAAACTGCGAAGATAGGTAAAAAACAACAAACCCGCACCATCAGGAGCGGGAAATGTTGGTTTTGCGGATTTATGAAGTGAGTTTTTCGGTTCAGAATCAGCCAAAACTCAAGTTGTGGCATGCAATGCTGTACCGAAATAACGCGGAATGGGAGTTTCAAATACCATGGCCTCGCCAGTGACAGGATGATGGAAAGCCAAACGGAAGGCATGCAAACACATGCGACTGCCAGGGTCATCCTGGTGGCCATACTTGCCGTCACCCACCACAGGGTGACCAATATCGGCCATGTGAACACGAATCTGGTTCTTGCGTCCCGTGAGCAGATGCAAGAACAGCAACGCGCGTTCAGGCCCCTGCTCAACAAGTTCCCACTCGGTTGCCGACCACTTGCCACCATCATCAACCGGACTGCTCACAACCACCATGCGGTCGGTATCGTGCAACCAACTTTCTACTTTGCCCGATGGTTGCTCCATGACCCCCTCGACCACAGCGACATAGCGACGGTCAATGATAGTGCTGTGCCAATCGGCAATTAATTGCTGCTGAATGTCACTGCTCTTGGCGTACATCATCAATCCCGAAGTGCGGGTATCCAGACGGTGTACGACGTGAGCATGGCAACGCTGTCGCGTCTCAGTAAAATGGCGGTCAAGCAAGGTCTTCATATTCAGGCTCCCCGCCCCCACAGGCATTGAGAGCACTCCCTGCTGCTTGTCCACAACTACGACCCAACGATCCTCATAGACGATGCGATAGTAGCGGTTGTTGGCCGATGACGGACGGGCATGGCGACGAATCTTGACAACACTACCCTCATCCAGGGGATAATCCACATGAGTCTGCACACGCTCGTCAACAGTGACTCCACCATGTGCAAGAATGGATTTAGCCTTGTTTCGGCTAATGCCGTCCAGACAATGCATGACGAAATTGAGTAGTTTATCGGGTTGTTTTACCTCACGGACGATAGCCTTATCGTCGTTGCGTGGCACTCGATGGTCATGTTTTCTTCCCATGTACAGCAGTTTTATCTATCTGTTAATTAATCAAAGATGTGACGCAAGCGCGAGAAGATGCGGTTCTTGTCGCCGTCGGTGGGTTTGACGTGCTCACCGTTCTGCAACATGGAAATGGCCTCCTTCTCTTTATCCGAAAGTTTCTCGGGCATATATACCATGACATTGACAAGCAAGTCGCCTGTGCCGTAACGCTCGGGCGAAGGCAAACCCTTGCCACGCAAGCGCAGGATGCTGCCAGGTTGCGTGCCTGGTTTGATGGTAACACGTGCCTTGCCGTCAACTGTGGGCACCTCAACCTTACCGCCGAGAACTGCCGTCGGGATGTCAAGCATGAGGTTATAAATCAAGTCATTGCCATCGCGAGTAAGATGTGCATCACGCACCTCCTCGATGACAACCAGCAAGTCTCCAGGAACGCCGCCACCAGGGGCATCATTGCCTTGTCGGCCCATGCGCAGGGTCATGCCGTCACTCACACCTGCCGGGATGCTGATGCTCACAACATCCTCTTTGCGGACGAGGCCCTTGCCGCTGCAATGTGGGCAAGTTTCCTTAATGCGCTTTCCACTGCCACCGCAAGTGTGGCATACACTCTGCGACTGCATGGTGCCGAACATGGTGCGCTGCATGCGCACTTCCACACCACTACCATTGCAGGTGGGGCAGGTCTCAAGTGCCGTACCGTTCTTGGCTCCAGTGCCATGACAATGGTCACATGACTTCATGCGCGGGATGCGCAGCTTCTTCTCGGCTCCTTTAGCAATCTCAGGCAAAGTCATCTTTACACGCACGCGCAGGTCAGTGCCGCGTTTCACGCGTTGGGCCTGACCGCCTCCGCCACCTCCGAAGAAGTCGCCAAAGCCGCCAAAACCACCAAAGCCGCCAAACAAGTCACCGAACTGGCGCAGGATATCTTCCATCGACATGCCGCCGCCATATCCACCGCCACCCATCTGCTCGCCAGCAAAACCAAACTGGTCATAGCGAGCGCGTTTGTCAGGGTCGCTGAGCACATTGTAAGCCTCGGCAGCCTCCTTGAATTTCTCCTCGGCAGCTTTTTTCTCGGCATCGCTCTTGCCTTGCTGTTTATCAGGATGATACTGGATAGCGAGTTTGCGATAGGCCTTCTTCAGGTCATCGGCAGTGGCGTTCTTGTCCACGCCCAGTACCTCGTAGTAATCTCTCTTTTGAGCCATATTATATAATTCCTCTCTTTTCTCTAATCACTATTTTTTCATCAGTGCGAAACGCTCCGTCAACTGCCGACAACGACCTTGGCGTGCCGCAGTACTTTATCATTAATCATGTAACCCTTGATGGTCGTGTCGATGACCTTGCCCTTCATCGAGGGGTCAGGGGCCGGGAATGTGGTCACAGCATCATGAATATCGGTATCAAAATCCTTTCCAGTAGAGTCAATAACAGTGACATGTTGACTCTCAAGATATTTCACAAACTTATTGTAGATGAGGTCAACGCCCTCTTTGAGGCTTTCCAGATCACCACCCTTGTTGATGGCATCAAGCGCACGTTCCAAGTCATCAACAACAGGCAGCAGATCGCGCATAGCACTCTCAGCGCCGTTCTTGATGAGGTCGGCCTTTTCTTTGAGTGTGCGTTTACGGAAATTCTCAAAATCGGCCATAAGGAAGAGATACTCTTTCTTCTCATGCTCAAGAGCAGCCTCAAGTTGCGCAATCTTCTGTTCAGGATCCTCTTGAACAACCTCTTGGTTTTCAGTTGACTGCTGTTTTGGATTCAGTACTTCCTCTTGTTCTTGGATTTCCTCCTGAGCGGCTTTCGCCTCTTCGTTTTGATTTTTTTTATTCTTTTTTGACATATTGTTGTTTTGTTAAAATTCCAATTACCTTACCATTTCCTGCAAAAACCAGTCCAAGGTGCCCGTTTCACAGTTGCAGGACAAAGGTGGCGCAATCGGTAAAAGTGTCAGCCGCAGCTTCTGCCAGTTTGTCACTCCCGAAAATACCGAAGACCGTCGAGCCCGAGCCTGACATGGCGGCATATTGCGCTCCCGCATCAAGCAGGGCGGCCTTGGTGAGCCACAGTTGAGGTATCGCCGTGAACACGCTAGGCTCAAAGTCGTTGATCAGCATGCCGTCCCACATATCTACTGGTTGCGCCATGAGATGGGACAAATCCATTGTAGCAGGCGCCGGAATGACACGACTGTAGGCTGTGCGGGTATCTACACCCACAGGAGGTTTGACCAGTAAGAGGCTCTTGCCCTTGAGGTTCACATCCACAGGAGTCAGCACGTCACCGATGCCAGTCGCCAACATGGGACGATTGTAGATGAAGAAGGCGCAGTCAGCACCCAGTGTGGCGGCCATTATCGCCAAGTCGGCTTCAGAGATGCCCAAATTAAACATCTGGTTGAGCATGAGCAACGCATGAGCTGCATCACTGGATCCCCCACCCAATCCAGCGCCATCGGGAATGTGCTTATATAAGTGAATTGCCACGGGGGACAGGTCATAGTGCTCTTGCAGCATGCGATAGGCACGCATGACCAAGTTTTTCTCGGGCGGACAGTCCACCGGATTGCCATAGCAGGTGAGCGACGTCTCCTGGGCAGGTACAATCTCCAGCACATCGGTGAGGGGAATGGGATAGAACACGGTCTCGATGTTGTGGTAACCGTCAAGACGGCGCTCCACGATATTCAAGCCGAGGTTGATTTTGGCGTTAGGGAATGTGATCATTGATGCTATAGGATGGGACTGATGAGGCGAACCACCGACTCGAGTGCCTTCTGCAAGAGCGGACGCTGTTTCCATTTGCCCATGCTCAGACGCGTGCACTGCTGTATGTCGTCTTCAAAGGTAGCCCTCATCGTCTTGTTCAACTCTTTACTGTAAACCAGCGCATTAAATTCAAAATTATGTTCAAAACTACGGAAATCAAAATTGGTGGACCCTGTTGTAACAAACTCATCATCCACGATGACCACCTTGGCATGCAGCACGGTGGGCTCATAGAAATAGACCTTGATGCCCGACAACATGATTTCCTTCAAATAAGAACCGGTTGCCAACCGCAGCATGACCGAATCGGGCTGACGGGGAATCATCAACCGCACATCAACCCCCGATAAGGCAGCACTTTGCAAAGCCTTGAGCAGGGCATCACTGGGCAAGAAATATGGCGTCTGGATATAAATACTGCGCTTGGCCAATGTGATTGCCTTAAAAAACACGAGTGAGATGTTGTTCCAACGGTTGGTGGGACCACTGCTCATCATCTGAATGAGATGATCGTTGTTGGCAGGCGGTTCGCTGTAGTGCATTGTGGCAGATGTTAGCAGCCTGCGTGTTGTGAAATTCCAGTCAACGGCAAACGAGGATTGCAATGCGGCCACCGATTCGCCCGTAATGCGCAAGTGCGTGTCGCGCCAGGCTTTCCATTTCTTGTCACCGGTGACATATCTGTCAGCAATGTTCATGCCGCCCACATAACCCACGCGGCCGTCAATGACCACGATTTTGCGGTGGTTGCGCCAATTGATGCGGAAAGCGACGTTAGCCAACGAGACCTCAAGGAACGGATGAACCTCAATACCTGCCTCGCGCATCTTCTTGAGTTTACTCGACCTCGTGTAAAAAGAGCCCACATAGTCATACAACACCCTGACATGAACCCCCTGGCGAGCCTTGCGCATGAGCGCATCGACAAGCCGCTGGCCCACCCCATCATGCTCAATGATGAAATATTGCACATGAATGTAATCCTGCGCCTGCTCAATGTCATCCAACAGTGATTCAAACTTGTCAGCCCCAGTGGTGAACACTTTGACTTCATCACCCACAAACAAGTGAGGAACAGTCAGTTTGTTGACCAATGTAATGAGTTGACGAGATGTGTCACTCAATTCAAAATCCATGTCAACGACCTCCGAGTAATCGTTCAGGCGACGCAATTCACGCAAATCAGAACGGGAAATCAGGCCCATACCCTTCAAGCTGCGCCCGAAAATGAGATATATCACCAAGCCCAACACAGGCAAGAGCACAAGAACAAGTACCCACGCCATGGACTTGACAGGATTGCGGTTTTCACCCAAGACCACCACAATCACCGCAAGCACAGTGAGAAAGTACAACACCAACAGGATGTTGTATACCACGTTAGCATATGGAAACAACTCGGCCAAAAACATGACTCTTCTATACTCCGAAAAACAATAACGGACGTGACAAGTCACGCCCATTCATCGTCTAATTCTCAAACTTGCACACAAAATGTCAGTGTCGAGCTATCAACGCACCACCACCTTGCGCGACCACTGGTTCCCACATCTGACAATGTAGAAACCCTTGGGGAAGTCCACCGATGTACGTTGTTCGGCACTCACGCGGACCACCTTAACGAGCTGGCCAGTGATGGAATAGATATTGAAAACGGCGTCACTGCTGCCTGCCGTGAAGACGATATGGCCTTCGGCACCCTGCGCCGCAGGGCCTGTCGCAGCGGTCTCAATGCGCTGTGGCAAGTAATTGTCGGGCGCTGGTAATGCTTGCGACCCGCCAAAAGCCAAAAGGCATACAACTATGTAAAACACACGTTTCATTTCTCGTCAACACTGGGCTTCAATCTGCAAAAGTACAACTTTTCTCAGAAAAGGCAAACAATTGGTCCGCTTTTTACCCTATTTCACTTCTTTAGACTCATCAAAAGCCAAAAAGTTAAATCTATTGACTTGAATTTCACCAAAAATGTGATATTCCACAAGAATTTTCACTTGCGTATGATTCGTCCTATCTTGCTCGTGAGCTTATCACCCAACACTTCTCGAGCAAGCTGCTTAATTGATCCCTTATTATCGGTTAGCGCGGTGCGGAGCAGATGAATGGCATCGCTCTCGTCATCGCTATCGGTGAACACCTCCAAAATGACAGGACGCTCCTTGGGCTCGGGACTGAAGAAACTGTCACAAACTGCAAGATACTCTTCTTTGTTAGTGGCACACATGTATTCATAGCCCAAATCCTGAGCATAATGCTTGATCAGCTCAGGAGATTTGTTGCCGAAGTGCCCTGCTGCAGCCATAAATTCATCACCAGCCGGGCCGAACTTGGATGCAGGGTGATCGGAATTGTGGAACTCGGTACCACGACCGTTGTTGATGAGCATGATGCGGACATTATTGCCAACATGACGATTACCCAACACATTCAAGTCATAGAAGAATGCCAAGTCGCCCACCACAGCAAAGCACAACCTGTCGGGATTCACCAACGAAGCACCGATGAGGGTCGAGACATCACCGTCAATGCCGAAACCGCCCACATTGCACGCCGTGCGCACACCTTTGGGCAGGTCAAAATAGTTCCAGCAACGCAGGCTGTTCAAGATGCCCACATGGAGAGTTGTTCCCGCGGGCACCTTAGAGGCACTCTGCTGAGCAATCCACACGTTAGAGAACGGCAACTCGGGTAGAGCGGCTAACGCCTGCTGATGACTCTTTATACACGTGTCCAAGAAAGTCGTGCGCGCAGGACTTTCATTGGCATAGTGCTTGAAGAACGTGATTTCCTCCATTTCAAACACATGGGTAAGTTTCTTGAAACGATCACGCAACTCACCATCGGGGTTGACTCGCCAATATTCGTCAGCAACCATTACTTCCACCGAGTAGTCGCCGCTCACCTCGCCAATGTGAATCATCAAGTTAGGACGGATGGACTCTTTACCCCAGTCAAATTGTGAGGCGACTAAGGCCGGATGGAATTCATATTTTCCATGATATCCGCTCGTAATATCACAATACACCACTGCATCATGACATGCACAGAACGCGTCAACAGCTTGAGTCAATTCCTCGCTGAACGGTTGGTGGGCACCCACATACACTCCTATTTTCCCACTGGTTGGCAGGTCGGGAAACACATCATGGGGCATAATGCGGCGAATCATTCTTGTCGGCGGCAATTCCTCAAGTGAGAAGTCTTGTCCGTAATTCGTTTCAAGATTGATGTGGACCGGGCCTCCGCCATGACGGCGCAAAGCAAGCAAAGCCTTGTTGGCCTTAATCTCACAATCCCATTCCTCATCCTTGCTGCGTACGGTGCGAAGCAAGATACTCTCGGCCACAGTATCAGCCTGTTGCAGAGAGCGATCAATAACCTGCGGCACGAGGTGACCGACCTTGATTGGATTCTGAGTTGAAGTGACAGCGAGAACAGGCAACTTGCGATAATGAGCTTCGGTCAATCCCGAGATATAATTACGCGATGCGGTCGCGCCTGTGCAACTCAGCACCACAGCCTCGCCGCTTTCGCTGGCAATGCCACAGGCAAGATACGCAGCCGACCGCTCATCAACAGACGAAAACACCTTGAAGAAAGGGTCACACTGCACACTAGCAACGAAATTAAGATTCGTTGTGCCAGGCGAAGCAATCACATAGCGAATACCATGAGCCTTCAGCAAGGCAACCAAAATCTGCACATTGCGCTCCGATGAATAGAATTTTCCCATAAAAAAACTTTATTATTTCCACCTTGCATTAATAGTCTTCGCATTATTGCAAGTGATGATTTGCCCTGAAATACAATTAGATACATCTGATAGCAGAAACGCTGCTATCTCGGCTATCTCTTCAGGTAAGTAAACTCTCCCATTAGGATTATATGAGCAGTACAAGTTATCTTCAGCTCTGAATCCCGTCATCCCCGATGCTGTGACTCCTGGGGCTACAGCATTAACTCGAATACCTTTTTTCGTATACAGATATGCAAGACCTTGAACTAAACTGTTGACAGCGGCCTTGGTAAGTCCATATGGACGCACATCAGCGGTCTCACCTGTTTCTGACGAAATAAACAGGATATGTCCCTTAAGGCCATGTTGATCCATATAAGCAAGAATTTTCTGACTCAAGAAGAACGGGCCCTTGAAATTGGTTGCAATCTGCTGATCAAAGCCTTCAGGCGTTACACTCTGGAACGTCTCATGAAGAGAAACACCAGCATTATTCACCAAGCAATCAATTCCGCCCAATCTATCTATCGTTTGAGTAAGAAACTCATCAAAAGTGTCAATTTGAGTCACATCAAGCACAAGTGCTTCACAGCCCAAGTCCAATGACACTTGATTCAACGTCTTTGGATTACGACCTGTAATCAAGACCTTAGCTCCTTCTTCAATAAAACGTTTAGCCATAGCCCTACCTATGCCTCCCGTACCACCAGTAATGACAACGCGCTTACCCTTGAGGCATTCTCCTGCCTGGAGGTAATTTATTTGGGCGCTAACTATCGTTTTAGGCTTAAAAAACTTTTTAATAGACGTTTTTATTCTCATATCCGATAGAAAACATGAATAGTCCAAATTCAGTCACACATAATAACAGCTAAAGTGCTCTAAACGGGATAGTGACGATCTATTTGCGTAGAACGTTTTCGTAATAAGTATTTTGCTACTTCCTTTAATTTGCTCTTGATTATGCGCGGAGACATATATACCCATGCAACTAAATAATTTGGCATGTGATAATTCATTTTCTTTGCCAATTGACAATTATCATGAGCATAGATATCACTCTTGCGGTGCAGTACTGTATAACACTGATAGCGAAATCTGCTTTTTCTAAAAATATCTATATCAAACACATCCTTTGCATCCTCAAGACGATTAAGAATGTCTAATGTCAACAACGTCCTCTTGCATTTATGGCACATTGAACAATTCTTTGCACTAGCCGATCGGCCAACACAAACATTGAGATAATTCAAAAAAGGAGGGTAATTGAGCAAATTTATTGTTTTTTCACTACGGCGATATTGCGTACCATCAACAATAATCTCAAGAGTTTCTGTGCCCAACAAATAATCATTACACATATCAGTTATCGATGCGTAATCGGCCGCAGTCATGTACACAATTTCCCAGAAAGAGTAATCATAGGCAACATAATACTTATCAAGAACCCGTTCAAACACGAGCATTCCTGTGCTGCGGCACAGCACCCCTGCATCATATTCCCATTCAAATTGATAGTAATCAAACAAATTTGAATCCAAAGGCACAAACGGAAGCCCTAATTCTTTCGTTAATGGAAGCAGATAATTATAGCGAGTATAGAACTTTTCTTGGGCTTTTTTACCACCTCCACCATGAGATCCCAGATTAAAGAAGAATAATGCAGAGAGCTTATAATTCGGATTTTGCTCTCTTTCAAATCTATCATAAAGGGTTGAAAACGCATCAATACCTCCTGAAAAACCTGTCCCAATCAAATGACCAGTCTTCTTTGCAACAGAGAATTCTTTTACCGTGACATTAATTTCATAAAGATATGGAAGGTATGCCCGCTCACAATGCTGCACATAATGCGTGATGTTATCATAGAGCTTCTCTGACACGCAACCATCTATGTATAAATCCTGCTTATAGTACATAGCAGGGAACAACATTGCCACCATGAACGCATCATATACGTCATCAGTAAGCCAGTCACTAAACATTTCTGGTACTGAAAACCACAGCTGTGTTGCATTTGAAAAAGAGCACTCAATGTCACATACAATGCGGCACTCGTTAGTCTGTGTAATCCTTTCCTTCCTAAGGTTTGATACTCGTATCATTTTCGAGATAATATTTTACCTTTCAAGGTTTGTATAACAAATGCTCGTTCGTTCTTGTTGAAACCAAAGAGCCAAATAAATGGCATCATTAATGACTCAAAAGCAAAAGTAAAAGCAATTAGTTTTACAAATGAATCATTCTTGTAAAAGACATGATATAATACAGATATAACGACTCCAAACAATAACGTAGGAAGCACTATCTTCAGGAATAACTTTCCATATGATTGCACATCAAAAGCGAACAGTTTGTAACACTGATGGCCAAGAAGCAGAAATACTCCAACTTTGAAAATGACTGCCAAAACAAACACAACTTCTGGAACCACTCCTAACTTCAAAACGATATAAGTGCAAATAATGTTTGTAAAATATAGAATGGTCAGTCCAATCTCATATACCTTGATTCTACTCGTTGCCAATACTGCTGTATATAATGGCGTAGTGAAACAGTCAATGAAAGTATAGATTAAAATGATATTGGCAAAACTAACAGCATGGTCAGGCACCTCAACAAGCCAAGTATCAAGCAAAACACGAGTGTTGTTAATAATCGGGAATATCAATAGGACCATCAAATAGAACGAAAACTTTGTGCTTTTCACAAGTAAGTTATTCAACCGGTCTATTTCGCCAGAGGCATAGGACTTTGTGATCTGTGGCTGAACGGCTGTCATAAAGCCTCCAATGAAACGTGTTACCACACCACTGACTTGCATGCCGACACCTTGTGCTGCATTAACCACAGGTCCAAAAAACATATTCAGCAACATCACTACACCTTGGTCCTTAACCACTACTGCTGCATTCCCCCAAAATGTCCATCCGACAAATACCGATATGTTCTTAACAATACGTCGATCAAGTGAAGGCTTCGACTTGCATTCAGGAAACTTGATATAACAATAAACAACATATATCACCTGATAGATGATTCCAGTGCATAAACCCAAAATAGCATAGAAAATCAATCGATCAATTGGTGAAATGTACAACAGATAAACGATTACTAATTTTATAAACACGTCAAAGATGCTCATATAAGCAAAAGCCGACATCTTCTCGTGTGAAATGACCGAAGCGCCAAAAGGCACATTCAACAAGGATATTGAGAATCCTGCTATAGAACAATGAAGTGCGCACTTTGCAGCATACAGCCTATCTGGAGGTATTGTTAATTTTGTCTTTAAGAACCATACTGCTAAAAGCTCACATATCAAAAACATTGAAATGGCAAGAATAATGTGAACAGCCCTAACCGTAGCAAACGTTTTCCGAAGCTGATCAAAATCACCTGTACCCAAGGCATATGTCAAAAAACGGCTTGTCGACACTGACAATGAGCCAGAGAGAATGGTGAACATTCCGACCAAACCGCCTACTACTTGATAGATACCAAAATCCTCAACTCCAAGCGCAGCAAGAACGAGACGACTCGTATAAAGACTCACCAACATCACAACAATCATGCGCAAATAGAGCAGCAACGTGTTTTTTGCGATGCGCTTGTTGTTAGACTGATAACCTGATTTCAATTCTTCTTGATTAACATCAATTTGAACGTCAGATGGCTGTAAGTCCAGGTCCTTTTGGTCAGAATTATTTATTATTGGGTCGTTAGACATTAATTGTGGTTCTAATGCGGATGATTTCTAATGCTCCACCTATCTTGTTCACTCATGCTTCAAAGTCTTGAGGGTGGTGGCGATGAGGTGGCGCTTGCGGTCGTTGGGAGCGATGGTCCAGGTGTCGACAATGGTTGCCGCTTGACGATGCAACGCTTCGTTGCCTGTGGCGGCGTACATGAAGGCGAGTTGCCATGCACGCTGGGTGTCGCTCTTTATCTTGGGCAGGATGTTCCTGCAACGGGAAAGCCATTCAATGGTCTTTGCCGTGTCTTGCAAGGCGGCATAACTCATGAGCATGAGCGTGGCATGCTGACTAGCGATGTTGACCGTTGAGGGCTGCAGCGACTCAAATCGACCTGTAAAGACGGTCATTGCTGCCACGTCATCGGTGGTTAAACCGTTCGTCACTCCGACGTTCTCACTAGCCTGCAAATGGTTGAGCGCCTTGAGCACACGCGGCAAGTGGGCTTCGAACAGACGGTAAGGATGGCGATTCCCTTTCCCGAACTGGAGAATGCGGATGAACTGCGGACGAATATCGGGCGTGACGGCGATGAACAGGTTGCCTATCGACATGAGCACCTTGCCACCCATGCGCCCCTGGCTGCATTGCAAGGTGCCGCACATGCCGTCAAACTCACCGCCCACGATTTCGACCTTGTCACCCTCTTCAAGGTCTACCGCTCCTATCGGCAAACACGGCAGTTCATTGGAATAAGCCTTAGCTATAGCTTTGAACAATGCCATGTCATGGTCGCTGATGGTCATGAACTGGCGGCGTCCCTCACGATGATCGGGGTGCGGCAAAAGCCATAGCGATTCCATAACCCGCTTCGCCTCAAGAATGTTCTTGTAGCTGTCATGGACGAAGATATAATTGCCAATGAGTTTGCGGCGGCTCATTCTTGCTCGGCCAAAGAGGTTGGACATCGTGAAACAGGTGGGCATGAAATATTCAACCGGTTTCTCACCACGACGCATTCTTGCAGCCGAGAGCTGCTCGAACTGCCTTTCTATATCAAGGATTCCATCCTTGATACTGAGAATGTACCACTGCTGTTCGTTGGATTCAGTCATCCGAACTCTACAAGAAAGTCATGACAGGGCAATCATAGTACCCTATCATACAACAAATTAAGGTCAATTTCTTGACCAGCTTGGGAAAAATATATCATTCTTCCAATCTGTGTTCATGTCCATGCCTGATTCAAAATCTGGCATGACTCAAGGCAACAAAGGTAGTCACTGTCGATGACATGGCAAAATAATTTAGCAAAAATTTTCCCAAGTTCGCCTTTTTACCCATTATTGCTGCGGTGCAAGTAATCAGGAAATAAAGACCGCGTCTAGCTAAAGCCAGACGCAGTCTATTGTAAAATCATGTATCAGCCGTGAAGGCTTAACGGTTTATTTTGAGCTTGTAAGCAGCAAGTTGATCAGCTCGGTTATGTCATCCATGGATATATTGCCACTCTGATCCACATCGGTATTCTGGAGGTTGACTTCAGAATCATCACCAGTGAGCATGTAGTTAATCAGAACAGTCAAGTCATCCATGTCAATGGCTCCGTCACCATCGATGTCACCATACATGACGTCACCACCCTCAAGGAGGGTAACCTCGCGATAGTTACTCCAATTGCTCTCGGTGTCGTTCACATAGAGAGCTTTTACGCGATAGAAGTAGCAACCGCCAGCGGGAAGGCTTGTCACGTTGTAGAACTTGTCG
The DNA here is from genome assembly GCA_902784675.1 of uncultured Bacteroidales bacterium. GTDB lineage: Bacteria > Bacteroidota > Bacteroidia > Bacteroidales > Muribaculaceae > Sodaliphilus. The sequence goes on from CACZVR010000031.1 coordinate 16,181, forward strand.
GGTGTGATGCCCTCGATGATGCGGTAGAAATCACCATCATCATTCAGCGAAGGAGCTGAAGCATTGAAGGCGAAGGGGCCCATGTCAACAATCTCGCCACCATAGATCTTGATCTTCTGGATATCAAGATTCGTACCAGCAGTGAAGGTTACTTTACCGTCGGTGCCAGTGTTGATGACAACAAGAACGGGCTTAAGCGTCCTGGAGATGTTCACATTCTTGGAACCTGCATTGGTAGCCACTTTCACTGAAGAGGAAATGCCCGAACCGATACACTTAGCATAAACGATCACACTTACCTTGTCATAAGCTGACATGTCGCAGTTTGCAGTGATCACAGAATTGTGGTTCGGGTTGATGAAACCGCCATCCAGATAGAACTCACTGCCGCTGAAGGTCCAGCCTTCGGGCATATAGTTAGATGCGTCAGATGCATGGTTGGTGCTCTGGCTGGGAACGCCGCTCCAATCAGCCTCGGTGAGCATATTCACAGCGGGCTTGGTCTGCACCTCAAGGGTGTAGCTCACGACATTCTCGGCGGGAGTTTCATCGGTCCAGTCGGCACGGAATGAGGTTGCGGTAATGGTCTGCTCGTCAACGGGCAGCATCACAGGACGATAGAGCTCGTAGTTGGTGACACCCTTCAGCGAAATCACGAGATCCTCGACACCAGGTGAGCTGATGGTCAGGGTTGCGTTGTATTCACCCTCGGTCACGGGAGCATAGGTTACTGTGACGGGTTGAACCAGACGATTGTCCTCATCGGGAGACAGTGTGGTCTGGTCAATGCTGAAGACACCGTTCTCATCATTCAGCGTCAAGGTCACATCACCTTCCAGGTTGCGGCCATTGAGGTTGATTGTCGCTGTAACGGTCTTGTTCTTGTAGCAAGTCATCTCCAGATTATTCTTGTCGGCTTTCAATCTGGGACCTGTGAGCGGGGGTTGGATACCGATTACCATCTGCTGGTACTGGTTATAACCGTCAAATGCATTGAGAGCATAGTAGTTATTGCTTGTACCGCTCCAACCGAAATTGATGTGGTATTTGTTGGTTGTAGCGTCATAGCCATCGACGTTGAAGGCGTGACCACCACCGAACCATCCACTAGAAATAGCGCAGAAGACGATGGGACGTTCTTCAACAAGTTCTTGCTGAATCAGGGCAGCCCATTCGGCATCGGTGTAAAGCGTGACACCACCACTATAGGCACTGGTCTTTTTGACCATGCGCACGGTTTCCTCGTCATAACCGAGCAACTTGAAGGCATTGACAATCAATTCAACACTGTCGGCGTCGATACCGCTAGCATCCACACCATAGGCCATGTGCTCGGCTTGTCCCACATAGCGCATGAGCGTTGCCACAGCATTGCCTTGAGCCGTGCTATAGCCGCTGGTATAGGAATCCAGCATATTGTCCCAATCAAAGGTTACCGAAGGCAAAGCGGCAACATTTACCATTGTGGAACCACCCCAAGAGGAAGTGGAGAGTTCGCAACGATAGGCGGGTATTTCGGGAGTGGGATAGTCGGGATATTTCCAGTAATGGAATACCATAGCTGCTGAGGTTGCAGGGCAACCTGTCAAGCACTGGTAACCATTGATCTTGCACTGGTTCCAATAAGGAGCCTCCTGGTCCCACAATGCCGTCAACAGCGGCGGCACACTGGGCGTCTGCAATGACGGCGCCATCATTGAAGGCGTGGTGACTTGCAATCCCTCGTTGGCCTGGAGATACTCAATCGCCTCTTTGTAGCCATCGAGCCAAGCCCGCATGTTGCAAGGAATCGTGTTGAAGTCTATCGGACGGTCGCCATAGCCCAGAATCTGCTCGGCACGGTCGTCACCCGAAACGATGATATAACCGTTCTTGGCGTTGAACACATAGTAAACAGCGCGATCCAGCATCTTGGAGTTCATCTCGGCATGAGCCAACTTGACTTCACCCGACAGCGGAGCCATGAGGTGTCCACCATAGGCTCTTGATTGAACAAAATTCTGTGCTGCAATTTGAGCCGTCTTCAGGTCAACAGGAGCAGCCCACGCCTGCATTGCCGCCACCAATACAGCGGCAATCAAAAGTAATTTCTTCATAAAGTACTGATTATTATATTAATGTTAAAAATAAAAAACTTGAGACTTTGGCTTCATGAACACAAACACACGTCGTAGTGGCCTTGTCAAGAAAACGGTTGCAAAATTACACCAAAAACCATAAATCTGCAACGTTTTTACATGAAAATGTTTTAGCGCCCGTCAAATTTCCATCAATATTCAGTTCAGAGAAACAAAGGAGGTCCAGGCCTCATGCGGGCCTGAACCTCCTTTTAATGGTTTATAACCTACTGATAATGATAGGTCTTTTATCAATTAGCCCAAGTTTCGGTGAGCAGATAATTGATGAGTGCGGTCAAGTCATCCATGTCGACAATCGTGAGATCGTCGGCGTCGTTGCAAGAAGCTGCACCAGCCTGGTTGATCACCGAAGTGTCATCAAGCAGATAGTTGATGAGTGCTGTCAAGTCATCCATGTCAACACCACCCACGCCATTCACGTCGCCACGAGTGAAAGCGGGACCATCGAGCAAGGTTACCTGCTTGGTGTTACTCCAAGCGCTCTCGGTGCCGTCGGTGTAAATGGTCTTCACCTTATATACAAATGAACCGCCAGGGGTCAGACCGTTCACCGTGTAGAACTTGTCGGTGATGCCGGTGATGGTGCGCGTGGTGGCATCGCCAGTTTCGGTAGCACGCAAATCGGGAAGCATCATTTCGCCAGCGTAGATCTGGATGCTCTTGAATCCGGGATAGCCGTATGAGCCACTGAAGGTCACTTGGTCACTGGCAGCGCAGTCAAGCACCACAACATATTGACTCATTGTACTGGTCAAGGAAACTGTCTGCGAACCCTTGCTTGTCGAGACAACCAAATTTGCGCTACCAGTTGCACCTCTACCTGTCAACACAACTGACACCTTGTTAGCACTTGTTAAGTCCAGAACGGGTGACTTGATGCTACTGCTGGAATTGATGGAGATGTAACCACCTTCCTGCCACAAGCCGCTACCTGTGAACTCCCAATCTTGGGGCATCACCAGACCGGGATTAGTAGAAATATTGTTATAGTCCTGTCCCACACCGCTCCAGTCGGCCTCGGTCACGAGGTTGACATCAGGCTTGGTGTTCACTTCGAGCGTGTAGCTCTCAACCAGTTGAGCCGGAGTCTGGTCGGTCCAGTCGGCACGGAATGAGGTAGCTGTGATAGCCTCCTCATCGGCAGGTAACATCACGGGGTTATACTTCACGAGGGGAGCCTCATCGGCCTGATCGTAGAAATAGATGTCCACGGGTTCAGCGCCCGGGCTGCTCAAGGTGACATAAGCCCAGTGCTCACCCACCTCTTGCGGAGCATAAGTGACTTTGAGTATCTTGTGATTGGCTTCATCAAGATCACTAAGGCTGATGGTGGAAACATCGGTTGTGTGATAACCGTTCTCGTCGGTCACGGTCACGGTGATGTCATCGGTCAGGTCAAGACCAATCACATGGATATCGGCCGTGGTAGTCCAACCGGCATGGGTTTCCAAATAGTTGTACACGGGATTTACCACGATGCGCGGAGGAACAGGAACACCCTGTGCGGGCGGCTGCATGCCGACGAACATCAGCTGGAAATACTTATACACTGTAATACCATAACCAAAGGCGTTGAAGGCATAATCACCATTCTTATCCTCGGACTGACCAAAGTTCACATGGTACATGTCGGTGTCGGCATTATAGCCATCCACATTGAAGGCGTGGCCATAGAAACCACTGCCATCGCTCATTGCTGAGGCAGCGCAATACATCAAGGGACGGCCAGCAGCCAACTCAGATTGCATCGTGGCGTTCCAGTCCTCATCATTGACGAGCTCGGTCATTGCTTGGTCATAGCCGTTCTTAAGCATGTAGTGAACACCTGCATCATAGCCGAAGAGCCTTACAGCCATGAGCATCTGGTCCTCGTCGGCACCACTCATGGTGGGGTCATAGTCCATGAACTCGGCCTGGCCGACATAGCGCATCAGGTTAGCGATGGCATCGCGCTGTGCTTCGGACCAGTTGCTGTTCACATACTTGTCAAGCATATTGTTCCAATCAAAGGTGTAAGCCGGAAGTGCAGGAACTGCAACACCGCGAGGACCCACGTAGGCGGGAAGAGCCGGTGAACCAGCAGGATACTTCCAGTAGTTCATCACCTGGGACAATGACACAGCAGCACAGCCGACCAAGCAATATTGGCCACCCGTTTGCGGACACAGCCTGTTATAGGGAGAACGGCCATTGGTTCCACCCTGTTGCCACAAAGTCGTAAGCATGGGCGCTACCGTTTCGCCACGGCTGATGTTGCGTGTCTTGACCACTTGTCCGGGATGAGCCTGCAGATACTCCAACTCGGCTTTGTACATATCGAGGAAGAACTGCATATTCTCAGGAATATCGTTCATGCTCTCGAGAGGCATGTCACCACAGGCGAGAACTTGACGCCCACGGTCGTCACCCGAAACGATGACATAGCCCTTGTCGGTGTTGACGATGTAGTAAACCGTCTGGGTTGCATTGGTCGAGTTCTTCACCTCCTGGGTCCACTTGATGGCAGGAGTTGAAGCCGCAATCTGGCCTTTAGCTGTCTTGCTCATCAGGAAACGCTGGGCAGACTGCTGAGCAGTCATCAAGTCCACGTTAGCTGCGGTGAGTTGCAAAGTCGCAATCACCAGAGCGGTAAAAAGAAGGATTTTTTTCATAAACAAAAGTGATTATAGTTAATAAATTGGAGATAATATTCATTTTTCATCGCTGCAAAGATAAGAAATAATTATGCAAACAAGGTGATTTTTGGCACTTTTTATTGAAAAGGCGGGATTTTCTGTGTCACAACGCCTTAACGTTCTTGCAAACTGGCGGCTGGACGGCACAAGCGCTGGTGGGGCCGCGGCGGGAGGGGGACTGTGGGGTCGAGGCGACGCCTCGACACACGGGACAGTGAGGACGGTGGGGGCTGCGTTGGCAACGCAGCATACTGAACAGAGCGGCTGATGCAAGACTGAGGCTTGCACTACCTCAACAATACAGGTGATGATGGGTGGGGCGGGAGTGTTAATCAAATGTTAATTTCGGTGGTGCTGGTGGTGGCAGCGCCACCACATACCGGACTGGTTGACTGGGGGTTGAGGGTGTATAGATCAGTGTCGTGATCGGCCTTTGTGAGGATGTCGAGGTGGAGGGCTTGGGCGATGAGGTTGCGGGAACGGTCGATGCGGTTGAGCTGCTGGCGCCGTGCGGTGAGTTTGGCGGTGAGCTCGTCGGGGGAGATGGTCTTGCCTGGGTCGATGACCTCGCTGAAGATGTCGCGCAGGACGGTGTGCGTGACGAAGCCGCTTGGCAACGGTGCGGCGGTGCCTCCTTGACTGGCTGAATCCATCCTGATGGATGTGTTGACGACCTCGTGAGGGAGGTTGTCGTCGGCAATGGAGAAGAGGAACTCGCTGTCGGGGTGGTCG
>CACZVR010000032.1 GCA_902784675.1 uncultured Bacteroidales bacterium
CCACGTCGGGCGTGATGTCGCCCTGGAGATCGATGTTGTAGGCACTGGGCTCGGAGTTCTCCTCGAGTTGCACCTTCTTGAACTGGTTCAAAATCATCGCTAGGGTGTCGACCTCCTCCTTGGCCACGGGAGTTGTCGCTGCATCCCTGTCACGGAAGGTGATGAAGTCATAGTTGTCGGCCTGTTCGGTATCGTTCATCACAAGGGTGAACTTGCTGTGCGGTGCAGTCGTCATGTTGACCCTGATGTTCACGATGCCAGGTCCGCCTTCAACAAAGCATGCCCCGTTGCCATAGATGGTGCCGTACCAGTCGGGGTTGATCGACGGGTCGGTGTCATAGCTCAAGAAATTGTGGGCATCGGTGATGCCGAAGTTGAACTCCGGATTATGGAAGGCGTCGTGCTTGAGCCATCCGCCCAACTTGGCCTCATGGCCCTCGCGGTCATGGATGGGGATGTCGCTGAACTCGATGTAGTCGGGGATGACGTGGATGGGCACATCGGATGCGGTGTAGTAGCAGTTCACATAGTCGAGGAAGAAACGGATGGAGTCGGCCACGAGATCGCCTTCCAGGTTGATGGTGTGGAAATTGCCGAAAAGAATCGCCTTGCCCGACATCTCGCCCTGCACATCGCTGGTGAAGGCCTCCATGTAGGGCTTGAGGAAGGCCACGTTGGCATGGTCGCTGTCGAAGACGATGTAGAGCGAATCGTCGGCAACATAGATGCCGCCGTTGAGCCCGGTATAACGTCCGTTGGGTTGTTCGATGCCACCCTCGACAAGGATGCCCTTGGTCTCATTATCGAACTGGGCCTTGATGTCAAAGTCACCCAGCAGGGCATCGTTGTAGGTGATGTCCTTGATGAACAGGCTGGGCGTGTAGAGCCGTGGCGATCCCGACATCAGGTCGCTGGCATATACCTTGCTGGTGGCCCTGCCGCCAAAGTCCACATGGTCGATGGCGAGCGTCTCGAATACGTAGTCCAGGTTCACGTCGTTCAGTTCCAGGCACAATTCATCGTCGGGATCGTGCGATACCTTGCCGTTGATGTGGATGAACTGGTCGCCATGCCCGCCTGCCACGTTCTCGACGGTCACCACGCCGTTGTCGATGTTCACATGACCCCGTGCCACCTCCCAAATGGTGTCATTGAACACCAGCTGCGAGGGATGGATGTTGAGGTCGGCCTTGAGACCGCCGTTTGTACCACGGTCAAGCAGGCAGTCCACGTTCAGATTACCGTGGAAGTCGTGCTCCATGGGCATGCGCCACGACAGATTGGCATCCACGAGGTTGTTTTGACCGCTGGCGTCCAGGTTGAGGTCAATCATGCCGTTCTTGGCAGGGTAGCGCGACTGCACGTTCAAGGTCACCTTGTTGGTGGCGCTGTCAAGTTCCACTAACAGCTTTGTCTGCTCAATGACCTTGTTGGCGCCCTGCACAATGAGCGGAGCGTCAACCACGAGGTCAAACGTGGTGTCGCGTTCGCTCAGGTTGCCCTCGATGACGGCCCTGTAGGCCAACTTGACGGGCATGTTGAGCATCTTGTTGAGTTCGTCATCGGGGTTGACGACAAGATTGAGGTGCACGTCGTTGAGCATGCCACCGTGCGAGTAATCGGCATAGTCACCGAAGTATTGCGGGAAAGCATTGGAGAGCATGTGCTTGACGGTGGGCACAATCGTATTGAAGTCATACTGTCCCGACACAAAGCCGTTGATGTGATCGCTCTCAATGTTGATGACCTTGTCGTCGCCATTGTTGTCGGCATTGAGTTGCAGGCTGTTGAAGGTCAGTCCTTTCTTGTGATTGTCGGTATAGGCAAAGTCATTGACTTGAATGTGTCCCGAAGCGTTGTCCAGAGAATTGCCCCAGAACGAAGCTGTGGCAATGGCGCTGAGCCGTCGGTCGGGGTACTTGTCGGTGATACCCAGGCGGGCAAGATTCAGATCGTTGGCCTTGATGTTCACGTCATAGTTTGACTTGGTGCCGTCGAGCACCGCCTTGCCCTCGAGGGTGACGCGCCCGTTGGGATCGTTCATCGCCAGCGAGCCCGTGAAGTCTTTGCCTTGCTTGTCGACGTCGGCTGTGATGTCGTGATAGCGCACCCCCTTGAAATCGATAAACGGCAGATGACCCTGCAAGTGTCCCGAGACGTCCCCGTCGTGCATGAGGGCGTCGACTTGGGCGTCTATCGCCACCTGATCCAGCAAGTCGCGTTTATCCAACAGATTGCCAATCTGCAGCCCATCGGTCTTGACATGACCCGTGAAGCGGCTCACCCCTTGCTGCTGAGCGAGGGTGCCGTTGAGGTTGGCTTTACCAAGCGAGGTGCCTACATTGCCATTGAAGGCGATATTTTTGTTTGTACTGTGCAGTTCACCATCCAGGGTGACATTACCGCAGCGAGAGATGATGTCGCGGGCTTGAGGTGTCAGCCCCGGGATGACGTTCATGAGTTTGCTCAAGGTTGTTGCCTTGGCATCCAGGTCGATGCGGTCCAGATCCAGTGAACGGTAACCGCCCTCGGTGGGCAGGACCATGCTGCCCCTTGTGTTGAGAGCCAGACTGCCGTCGTCCAAGCGCAGGTTCAACTCGGGCACTTCGATGCGTGAGCCGTCACGCACCACCGTTGCGGTGATGTTCATCGGATCATTGAACTGCTTGAGTTGCGGGGCAAAAGCCGCCAGGTCGGATGGAGTGACTGTGCTGCCTGGTGTCCTGATGCACAATGGCATCTGTTTCAGCTCGTTGCCCAGATTCTTGAGCGAACTGTACTCCAGATGCAGATTGTCGAGCGTAATGTCGCTGTTGGGGAGTTTCACTTTGATGTCCTTGACATCGAGCGCGTTATCGGTGATGTGGACATTGGAGGACAGGCGTCGCAGCGAGAAGCCGCTGCCCTCGTCGAACGAGAGGCGCTTGATGCGGATGTCAAAGTCATTGTTCTTGAGGCAAGGCAGGGTGAGGTCGGCCCGCAGGTTTTTCACCGCCAGATGGTTGGGGTCGAATTGTCCCGCCTTCCTGGGCTGATTGAGCACATCATAGGTCAACGCCGACTGCCGAACGACAACAGTTTTTACCTGAATGTCAAAGGGTTTGGGCGGCTTATCGTCCTTGGGCTTGAACGCGTCGATGATGAACTGCATGTTAGTGGGACTGTCCTTGTCGGGACGAGTGACATGTCCCGCGAGGCCGATGATTTCGCCATAGGTGACGATGATGCGGTGGTCGGCAATCAGGTCCCTGAGGCTGATGCCGGCTCCGAGTTTGCTCACCGTCAGCAGGGAGTCGCCCTGTTGGTCCTTGATTAAGACATCGTTGAGTTCCAACCGGTTGAATGGAGTGATGGATACCGAACGGATGCTGACCTCGGTGCCAAGGTATTCGCTCAACGCTTTCTCGCCCTTGTTGCACAGGCGCTCCTGGACAGGATGCAGCGACAAGAGCAGATAGGCCAGTGCGATGATTGCGACGGCGGTCACCAACACGGTCACCACCACGCTGCGCAAAACATTATATGTCCCCTTTGTAATATTCATTTCACTAGTTCACGGTGTGGTGTGCAAATCGAGTGCCAGCACCGCAAATGAGAAACTTAAAAGATGTTATTTCAGTCGTCCAGTTCGTCACATTGTTTCAACCACAGGCGCGAGGAAGCGTCGCTGGGCATGCGCCAATCGCCGCGCGGCGACAGTGACACGCTACCCACCTTGGGGCCGTCGGGCAAGCATGAGCGCTTGAACTGCTGAGCGAAGAAGCGGCGCAAGAACGTGCGCAGCCACTTCTTGATTGTGGTGTTGTCATACGCGCCCTGGAAGGCTTTGCGGGCCAGCATATAAAGCTTTGCGGGCGAATAGCCGTAGCGCAGCATGTGGTAGAGGAAGAAGTCGTGCAACTCGTAGGGACCCACGATGTCCTCGGTGACCTGCAGGATGGTGCCGTCCTTGGCGGCGGGAGTCAACTCGGGACTGATGGGTGTGTCGAGCACGTCAAGCAAGGTGTTGCTGATGGCTTTTCCCTTCTTGGTGCCGTTGTTGAAAGATGAGGCGAACCAGCGCACCAGATGGCGCACCAGGGTCTTGGGGATGCTCACATTCACGTTGTACATCGACATGTGGTCGCCGTTGTAGGTCGCCCAACCCAATGCCAATTCAGACAAGTCACCCGTGCCCAGCACAAGGCCGTTGACCTTGTTAGAGAAATCCATCAGGATTTGGGTGCGTTCACGAGCTTGGCTGTTCTCGTAGGTCACATCGTGATTCTTGGGGTCATGGTCGATGTCCTTGAAATGTTGCGTCACCGCTGCAGCGATGTTGATCTCGTGCAGTGTCACGCCCAATGACTTGACCATCGCGCAAGCATTGGTGTAGGTGCGGTCGGTGGTGCCGAAACCAGGCATGGTAATGGCATGGATATCCTTGCGGTTGCGGCCCATGCGGTCATAGGCGCGCACAGCCACGAGCAGTGCTAACGTTGAGTCCAGACCACCCGACACGCCCACAACAATCGTGGGGATGCCTGTGAAGTCCAGTCGGCGCATGAGTCCTTCGGTTTGGATGGCGATGATTTCCTCGCAGCGGGCATTCAGACGGTCATCCTTGGCGGGAACAAAGGGCAGGCGGCGCACTGGTCGCTTGAGTTCGGTTTTCTCATAATCCAACGGACCTGCCACATTCATGTCGATGTGTTCGAATGGAGTGCCGAACTGCACCATGCTGTCGGCAAAACTGCCGTTCACGCGGCGCTCGTTTTCGAGTGCGGCGATGTCGATGTCGGCGATGGACATTTGGGGCTGTGTGGTGAAACGTTGCCCCTCGGCGAGCATCTTGCCGTTCTCGGCAATGACGGCATTGCCGCCAAAGACGAGGTCGGTGGTTGATTCGCCGTAACCACACGAGGCATAGACATAGGCAGCGATGCAGTGTGCGCTCTGGTGCTTGATCAGGTCCATCAGGTAGGTGTGCTTGCCGATGAGTTCGTTGCTTGCCGACAAGTTCACGATGATGTTGGCGCCATTAATGGCGGCGATGCTGCTGGGCGGAGTGGGTACCCACAGGTCCTCGCAGATTTCCACGGCGACGCGAGCGTGTCTTGCCTTGAAGATCATGTGCGTGCCGAAGGGCACATCCTCACCTCCAATAGTGATAGAATCCTTGCCGACGATGGCTGTAATGTTGCTCGTGGTGAACCACCGTTTCTCGTAAAACTCCTTGTAGTTGGGAATATAGGTTTTGGGAATCACCCACATCTCGCCATCGTTGATGACCACGGCGCAGTTGAACAGATGGCCGTTAGAACGCAAGGGCGCACCCACGACAATCATTGCGGGCGTGTCCTTGTAGTGGTACCTGAGCGTGTCAACTGCTTGCTCGGCAGCAGCGAGCAACAGGTTGTTTGCGAATAAGTCGCCACAGGTGTAGCCAGTCACGCAAAGTTCAGGGAGCACAACAACGTGAGCACCTTGCTTGATTGCTTGATCAATTGCTTCAATGATGTGGGCGGTATTGCCCTCGACGTCAGCTACATTCACTTGCGGCACTACAGCTGCCACGCGCACCAGACCGTAATCGGTCACAGCTCTTTTATTTGTCTTTTTCATTGCCTCTGTTCAAGTTGAATTGGTTTAACCTGCAAAATTAGTGAAAGGTGAGAGAAATGCCAAATTTATTTGAGCATTTCCGAGCCGCAGCCTAATTTCGAGGGCATTGCCCTCAACAATAGTGAAAGGTGAGAGAAATGCCAAATTTTGAGCCAACCGAGGGCAAAAAAAATATTTTTTTGCCGAGGTGCAGCCAAAATTATGAAAATTTATTTGAGCATTTCCGAGGCACTATTTTGCTCTTGGATGCCACGGTTTGCATCAAATTAAAAAATACACTACCTTTGTGGCGTTACATTAAAATGATATAGAGATATGGAGAGAATGAAATCGTGGATGTTGGCCGCCATCCTGTTCTGCGGCGTCGGGTGTTTTGTTTCCTGCAGCGGAAATGCTGATGCTGATAAGGCTGCCCAGGATACAGTGACTGTTGCAGATTCCACAACGAGTGGTGATGTGATGATGGATGCTATCAATCAATATCTGGTGGACTCAATCGGTTCGAATTATGCTCCGGGTGAGATGTGCATCCCTCTCATTGCAATGACCTGTTCAGATGGCATGAAAGGCGATAGCATCTTCATGTGGGGCGACTACTGGGTATTTAACTACAACGTGGCGGGTGATACCTTGAAGTGCGTCTCGGGTGGAAATCATGCTGGAAAAATGTTGCTCAAGAAGAATGACAACGGTGAATTCCAGGTGGTATCGTTTGAGCAGGTAGAAGATGGCCATGGTAATTTGGAAAGCGCTAAACGCATCTTTGGCGAGTATTTTGATGCCTATCAAGCCGCTAACGGTGATGAGAATTACCGTGAGAAAGCACGTGCCGCTTGTGTTGCCGACTATGTGAAAGCCCATAAACTGCCGGTGAAGTACTATCAGGATTACGGCTGGCCCGCCAAGGAGATTCCGATGGAATAGGTGTTAGGCTTTAGGTATTAGGCTTTAGGCTTTAGGTGTTGAATTAAAGAGTTAGAATTAGTAAATGAAATACAGCATCATTGCGATAGGTGACGAGTTGTTGATCGGTCAGGTGACCGATACCAACTCGGGGTGGATTGCGCGACACATGACCCCGCGCGGCTGGGACGTCAATACCGTTCAGGTGGTGCCCGACGATGCCGAGCAGATTGAATTGGCCATCGATCGTGCCTTTACTCAGACCGACGTCGTGCTCATGACCGGCGGCCTGGGGCCGACCAAGGATGACATCACCAAGCCGACACTGTGCCGCTATTTTGGCGGCGAGATGGTGCTTGACAAAGATGTGGAGCGCAACGTGCGCGAGGTGATGGAAAAACGTCACTTGAAGCTCAACGAATATACCCGCCTGCAGGCGATGGTGCCCTCGTCGTGCCGTGTCATCCAGAACGAGGTGGGAACGGCGCCGCTCATGTGGTTTGAACGCGACGGCAAGGTGCTGGTGAGCATGCCTGGCGTGCCCTTTGAACTGCAGGGAATGATGGAACGAGCCGTCATCCCGCAGCTGCTGGCCCGTTTCAACGACGGTGAGGACATCGAGTTCCGCACCTTTGTGGTCACGGGAATCATCGAGTCGGCACTGGCGATGCAACTTGATGAGTTTGAGCGTAATATGCCCCGGGGAATCCACCTTGCCTATTTGCCCGAGGGCGGCATCATCCGCTTGAGGCTCACGGGCTCATCGCGAGATGCGGCCTCGCTCAATGCCGACATGGAGCGATTGTCGCAGCAGTTGCACGACATCCTGGGCAGTCACATCATCGCCGACGGCGACAAACGTCTGCCCGAAATCTTGGGAGACCGCCTGCGCGAGCGTGGCTTGACCCTGTCGACAGCCGAGAGCTGCACTGGCGGCAACATCGCCCATGAGATTACTACTATTGCTGGCAGCAGCGACTACTTCAAGGGCGCTGTGGTGAGCTATGCCAACGAGGTGAAAATGTCATTGCTGGGTGTGAGCGAGCAAGACATTATCAACCACGGCGTGGTGAGTGAACCTGTCGTGCGCCAGATGGTTGAGGGTGTGGCACGAGCCTTGGGCACTGACTGCGCTATCGCCACCAGCGGAGTCGCTGGTCCTGGCGGTGGCACGCCAGCAAAACCCGTGGGCACCGTGTGGATGGCTGCCAAGTGCGGTGACCACGTCGTTGCTCAGGTCAAGCAATTGCCTGGTGACCGCAACCGCGTCATCACCCGAGCCACTCTCGAAGCCCAACTGCTCTTGCTGTCGCTGTTGTGAAATGAAAGCCTGTAAACTGATGAGGAAGTGGATTGTCATATTGCTGATGTCGTTAATGGCCGTTCCTGTGGGAATGGCAGCCGTGACGCCCGATGATAATGACACGACAGCGACATGGCAACGTCCCATCCGTCGATTGCATCCCGAGCGTGAGCGTGACAAAGCGATGAAAAAGCTGAAGGAGCAGATGTCGCATCAAGCCGAGCAGAAGGCCGATCCGTGGGACACCAGCGACGAAGCGTGGGGGACTGTGGATGTGCCTGCATCGGTCCGCAGCAACAGTGCAGTCACGGGTCATCGTTTGAATGACAAGTCGCAGACCGACGAAAACACTTATCGCCTGACATGGCGTGACGAGCCGGTGACGGCCACTGTTGACCAGTTGATGCCGTTTTTCACGGTCACTGAAACCGGCGAGTACCGTTCGAAATATGTTTTGGTTGACAGCGCTTCCAATGAGGTTTATTTCGCCTTTGACATGAATAGTGACAGCCTGCCGGGTCCGTTGCGCCTGTGTGTGCGGTATTGTACAGACGCGCAGATGATATATGACCAGCTCACGTTCACCGTCGACGGATATGACTATATGTTTTATCCCATGTACCCACAGTGCCGGCAGATTGGGCTTAATCGGTATGTTGTGTGCAGTGACGATGCCCTGCAACCTGTCTATAGGGATCTGGTGTATGCTTTGACTCACGGCAGTTGGGTGATGTGCAAGTTGCACCTCAACGGTGGGGTGACCCGTGTAAAAGTGCTCACCGATGGGCAGCGCGAAGACTTTTCTCTCGCACTCGATCTTTACCGCTTGCTGGGCGGGGTGTTATAGTTCTGATAGGGCTTTGCAACCGATTGCATGGCTGTTTTCGGTCATTTGCATGACTTTTTGCATGAAAATTTGCGCTGATTTTCAAAAAACCACTACCTTTGTCACGATTTTTAAGAAATCAGAAATAGAGTTTTAATTTATTGATTGTTTTATTAAAGGTTTTATTTTATGAACGCTGAAAACATTGGAACTTGGGCCGGTCTCGTGTGGAACGCCCTGAACGATGCCAAGAAGGCTCTGGATTTGAAGGAGCTCCGCAAGGTGTCTAAGCTCAAAGTTAACGAAATGCACTGCGCTCTGGGTTGGCTTGCCAAGGAAGGTAAGCTCGACTTCATCGAGGGTAAGGATGACATTAAGGTGTCGCTTCGCTAATCATCGCACGCGAAAAACCGCCCCGGGATCTGACTATAAGTTATAAATCCCCTTCATAACAGTGATGGCACGGAATTATCCCGTGCCATCACTGTATTTGTTAAGCAGGTGGTAACGAAAAACCCGTGGCCAGAGGCCTCGGGTTATCGTTCTGTAAAACAAACCATTACTAAGCACTTAAAGTCATGCGTGGCTTCACAGCCTGCGACGACAATAATATATTTCCATAGTTTGATAATTTGCTTGAGTGCACAAAGGTAGACACATTTTTTAAATTTACAAAACAAAACGTGAAAATTTTCAAAAAAAAAATTATTTGACTTTGTAAATATGTTATCCAATTGTTTGATGGCCGTATTTTAGTCATTGAATATAGGGGTTGAATCGCCATGTGAAGGAAAGCAGAATAGTGTTGCTCGTGTTTTCGTTTTGTAATTCTAAATGGATTGAGACCGTCATTGTGCCTTGTCAAAATCTTGCAAAACGTTCATCTCGACCATGAAAGACATCATTATTCAGGATAATACTACCAAAAACAATAGTTATTGTGACGATTTGTTGAAATAATTCGCTTTTTGCTTGTATTTTTTGATTATTTCGTTTTAATTTGCATCCAAATTAAGGAATACCGTTTGTTTGGGTGAAAATGTGCAACTGAAGGGTTTTGCCCCTCATTGATTTTGGATGATTCGTTTCATGACTATTTGTGAGCAGTCCTGACAGACCTGTTGCATGGTTAGGTCACCAGTTTGGATGTTTTGTTGCCGAGAAGGACCGGTGAACATTTGGATCGCGTGAAACTTTGCTGCAGTGGCATTGTTTTCGCA
Organism: uncultured Bacteroidales bacterium; assembly: GCA_902784675.1. GTDB lineage: Bacteria > Bacteroidota > Bacteroidia > Bacteroidales > Muribaculaceae > Sodaliphilus. The sequence continues at coordinate 9,857 of CACZVR010000032.1, forward strand.
AGCTTTGATCGAGGGGCTATACCCCCCTCTGACTCCTGGCTCGGGCAGCCAGCGTTGGCTTTTGTGATGGCCATCGATGTTGATGTACCTACATTATTTATATCTAAACATTAGACAAGATGAAAAATGTATTGAATCTGCCCGTGAGCACTGTGCAGGTAACCTTCAGGTTATCGGCATCGTTTGTTGTGCAAATAATACAACGATATAAGCTAAAAGCAAGATAATTTTTTCATAAGCGTAGGTTTTGGTTAGGGTGCGGCACGTCCGCATGTGTCGCACCTTTTTCCAAGGCAAAGATTTATGGCACACCGCTACAATCGGACACAAGGGTAAAAGAAGTTTCATATTAGGTAATAGGAGTTGATAATAAATTGAAGTTAATAAAAGTTATTGCGGTGTGCCGTTTTTTCTTGAATCAATCAATCGGACAATAAAATGAGTGCTAAATGTTTTTTCAATCTGTGTGGTTTATTGCGGGAGCGCCAGGGGCTCCAGTTCCTGGTGCGCCCACAATTCCACAATCTCTTGAACATGCGGCGCTCAACAAAGATAATATGAGTTTTGAAGGATCAGTGATGATCCCTGGAAAAGTGAATAAATGAAGTTTTACTATGGTGGTTAGAGAAGGTGCGCGGCGCACTCGCCTGCAAAGCGCGCCTTCATCTTTTTAAAATCCAGATAGTCTGTAATGTGCCACAAAAGGATAAAAATCAAGAAAATGGGTAGAAAATGTTGTGTAGTTTAAAAAATGGTACTATCTTTGCAGCCGATTTCGCGGCACATGTCTTGCTGGCCTTGATGCTCATGCGTTAGTCAAGTCAAGAGTGTGACACTTGATCGTTGAAACTTCGATGTCAAGGCTATGATGCTAAGTGCCTGACAGTCAAGCGTAGGACGATATTAAAACGAGCGAGATAACCCTATCCGTATGAACCCGTTAGGTCGGTGAGCTTCTCACACCGACAGGGTGATATGGCCCATAAGGTTGTCCACACCCGGAATATTGTGCTGCGCCTGTGTTTTTCTGCGCACAGGCAAGCATGTTTCGCGAGTCTTTGTATTAAGAATGTAAAACAAGAACAATAACTAAACGAAACAAGAACTATGTCTAAGGTTTGTCAAATCACCGGAAAGAAGGCGATCACGGGTAACAACGTGTCGCACTCGAAGCGCAGGACGAAACGTAAATTCAACGTTAACGTCTTCACCCGCAAGTTCTATTGGCCCGAGCAGGGTCAGTGGGTACGCCTGACTGTGTCGGCATCTGGCTTGCGCAACATTAACAAGATGGGTCTCGATGCAGCGCTGAAGAAGGCTGCCGCCGATGGTCATCTGACTGAAATCATGGTTATTAACAAGTAAGAAAGGAGCAACTGTATTATGGCAAAGAAAGCAAAAGGCGATCGCGTACAAGTGATCCTCGAGTGTACCGAGCAGAAGGGCAGTGGCGTTCCCGGCATCAGCCGTTACATCACCACCAAGAACCGCAAGAACACCACCGAGCGTTTGGAGCTCAAGAAATACAATCCTTATCTGAAGCGCATGACCGTTCATAAGGAAATCAAGTAAAACAACCCTTTAACGACTATATTAGTTATGGCAAAGAAAGTAGTTGCAACCCTTCAGACTGGTGAAGGCCGCTCATGGAGCAAAGTGATCAAGATGGTCCGCAGCGAGAAGACCGGTGCTTACGTCTTTGAGGAGCGCATGGTTCCCAACGACAAGGTACAGGACTGGCTCAAGTAATTTGACGCGAACCAACCACGATATGTCCCTGCCCGCAAGCTCATCGCAGCCTGCGGGCAGGCTTTGTTTTGTGCAGGATTGAGAAACTGTGGCGAATAATTGAATACTTGGGCAAAATCTCTTACCTTTGTGACTTGAAAAAGAACAACATCGATGAATGAAGACAAATACATTTTCACGCTTGAGATAGAGGTGCGAGACTATGAACTCGACAGCGAGGGCATCGTCAATAACTCCATCTATCTGCACTATCTGGAGCACACGCGGCATGCCTTTGTCAAGCAGGAGGGAATCCCTTTCGGAAGCCTCACGCGTGAGGGCTTGGTGCCTGTGGTGCGCCGCATGGAGATTGACTATCGCCTGTCGCTGCACAGCGGTGACGTGATGCTGAGCCGCCTGTGGATTGAGCGCAATGGTCCGCGCTTCATCTTCCACCAGGACATCTTTAACAAGGAAACTGGGGAACTGGTGGTCGCTGCCGTGGTGACCATCGTGAACATGGAAAACGGGCGCATCAACCGCGGTGACGAACTGGCCGACCGCATAGCGAAATATCTGGAGCAAGCATGACACCACTCGGTTACCGCATAGCGTTCGCCAATCTGCAGGGCATGGGTGTGGACCTTGCCCGCAAACTGTTTGACGTGGTGGGCAGCGAGGAACAGTTTTTCGCTATGAGCGAGAAGCAGCTGCGTGACCTCACCCGTGGACGAAGCAAGATTTATAGTGACGCCTATCGTCGAGAATGCTTGCTGCGGGCCGAGAAGGAAGAGGCCTTTGTTCACGAACACAACATCAATGCCATTTATTTCAAGGATGAGACTTATCCGCACCGGCTGTTAGAGGCGCCTGATGCACCAGCGATGATCTACACGCTGGGAGCCTGCGACCTGGAAAGCCGCCATGTGATCAGTGTGGTGGGAACGCGACATGCGACACAGTATGGCATCCGCTTTTGTGACACGCTCATTGGTGACTTGGCCGCGCGGTTGCCCGACCTGGTGGTCGTGAGCGGCTTAGCGTATGGTATCGACATTGCAGCCCATCGTGCCGCCCTCAAGCACGGAGTGCCCACGGTGGCTGTCTTGCCACGAGGATTGAACCGCATTTACCCTACCTCACACCGCAACGATGCCATCAGCATCGTCAATAAGGGTGGTCTGCTCTTGACTGACTACACCACGCAGGACGAGGTGCACAAGGCGAACTTCCTGGCCCGGAACCGCATTGTCGCCGCCTTGAGCGACTGCACGGTGGTGGTCGAGTCGGCGGGAGCTGGAGGCGCATTGGTCACGGCCTCGCTCGCCATGAGCTATAATCGTGACGTGATGGCAGTGCCTGGGCGCTGTGGGGACGAGTTCTCCACGGGCTGCAATAAACTCATCGCCACGAACAAAGCTGCTTTGATAGCTGGTGCCGACGATCTGTTGACTGCCATGCGATGGGAGCCTGCGGCTGTTGTGCCCCGTCAGCTGGATTTGTTCCCGGAGTTGACCAAGGAGGAGAAAGCTGTAGTAGACGTGATTCGCCATCAAGGTGAAATCCACATCAACGCCCTGGCAGACGCGTTGCACCAACCGGTATATAAACTGATGAGTGTGTTGGTGGAACTTGACTGCAAGAATGTCATCGCCACCCTTCCGGGTTGCCGTTACACGTTGACGTGATTATGCTTTTTAATTATTTTTAATAGTTAGAAATGCTAATCATTTGATAATTTGCAGTAACTTTGAATTTTCTTTTTTAATAAAAGCAGAATAAATTTATTTAAAGTGATATGAAGACTGATAGAATTCCCGATTCAGAGTTTATCATCAATGATGACGGCTCTGCATTTCACATTCATGTGAAACCCGAGCAATTGACCGATAACATCATCGTGTGTGGTGATCCTGGTCGCGTGACGATGATTGCATCGCACTTTGACACCCGTGATTGGGAAACCTCCAGTCGTGAGTTTCATGGTATCGGTGGCACCTACCACGGCAAGCCCATCATGGCGCTCTCGCATGGTATCGGCCCTGACAACATCGATATCGTGATGACCGAGTTGGATGGTCTGGCTAATATCGACTTTGAGACACGCACTCCCAAGGCCGAGCACCGTACGCTCAACATCGTGCGCATCGGCACCTCGGGCGGTCTGCAGCCCTACGTTCCTGTAGGCACCCCGGTCATTGCCAGCAAGGCCATCGGCTTTGACGGAGTGATTAACTATTATGCCGACCGCAACAAGGTGGCAGACTTGGATTTCGAGCGCGAGTTCTGCGAGTTCGTGAAATGGAACCCCTTGTTTGCCAGCCCCTATGTGGTGGATGCCGACCCGTGGCTGGTGGAGAAGATTGGCCGTGACGATATGGTGCGTGGTTACACGATTTCGGCTGTGGGATTCTATGGCCCGCAGGGTCGTCGTGTGCGTTTGGAATTGGCCGAGCCCGAGCTGAATAGCCGCATTGAGAAGTTTGAGTACAACGGCGGACACATCACCAACTATGAAATGGAGAGCAGCGCCCTGCAGGGTATGGCTGCCATGTTAGGTCATCGTGCGATGACGGTTTGCTCCATCATCGCCAACCGTGTGGCAACGGATGTCAACCCCAACTATAAGACTGCTGTTGAGGACCTGGTGCGCACCGTGCTTGATCGTTTGACCGAGTGATATCCGGCCAAGGGTCTAGAGGACGCTGAAGACAAAAGATTGAGTGATCGCTGCAAGTGGCTTGTCAAGGTTACTTGTAGCGATCTCTGATATTATAGATGGCTTTGTAGATGTCGCGCTCTGCGTCGGTGAGCTCGATATTGCGGCGTTTCATCACGCGCTGGGCGATGGTGTAGAACGTCTCGAGCGGCACATCTTTGAAACCGGCACTGGCGCTGCCCTCCTGGAACGAGGCAACAAAGTTGCGGGGGAACCCTGCGCCATGGATATTCACACCCACACCCAGGACGGTGGCTGTGTTGATCATGCCATTGACTCCGATTTTGCTGTGGTCGCCCATAAACAAACCGCAGAACTGCAGGCCCGTGCGCTCAAAGCGCTTGGTGGCATAGTTCCATAGTTTGATTTCTCCGTAGTCGTTCTTGAGGTTGCTGGCAGTTGTGCCGCCGCCGATATTGCACCATTCGCCGATGACGGCGTCTCCCAGGAATCCGTCGTGGGCCTTGTTGCTGTAGCCGATGAACACTGAATTCTCGACCTCTCCACCTATTTTGCAATGCGGTCCCAGGGTGGTTGCGCCGTAAACCTTGGCTCCAATGCGCACCTTGGCGTCATGGCAGGCGGCAAAACCGCCGCGGATGCATGCGCCCTCCATCACCTCGACGTTCTTGCCGATGTAGATGGGGCCATCATTAGTGTTGAGCATGGCGCCCTCAATATAGGCACCTTCCTCAACAAAGATGCGTGAAGGGTCGCCGATAACAGTGTTGGTGGACGATAGCGGTTGGGACTCACGTCCTGCCGTGAGGCGCTCAAAGTCTTGCTTGAGGACTTCGCCGTTCATCTCAAAGATGTCATACAGGTGATGGACGATTAACGGCTTGTGCTTGGGAAAAACCACGCGGGAGTAGTGACGAGCATCATAGTCATGGGCGTTGCCGTTAAAGGCGATGAGTTCCTCGCCCACCATCAAAGCTTCACCGGGCTCTAACGCGAGCACCTGCTCGGCCAGTTGGGCGGTGGGGATGACATGGCCGGCGACCATCAGATTGGTCGTGCGGCGTGCGCGCAACGGGAATTTCTTTTTCAGGTAAGGTACTGTGAGGTAACTGTAGGTCGCCTCGCCGAGCAGTGCTTGCCACTTCTCGCCAATGGTAGTGATGCCCACGCGCAGCATGGCTGTGGGGCGCGTGTAGGTAAATGGCAGTAATTGCCGGCGCACCTCGTTGTCGTCAAAGAGGATGACATTCAGTGTAGTCTTTTTCATCTTGTCGTGTTTTCTCAGCTGGCAAAAGTACTCGTTTTTCTTGAATTATCTTGTATTCGTTGGTTAAAATGACTAACTTTGCCCATAATTTCAACAAGGAGGATAGGGACATGAATTTCATCGAGCAATACATCAAGGGAGTGTGGGTTATTGAGCCGCTGCGGTTCGGTGACAAACGCGGATACTTCAGCGAAGTGTTCAAGCAGGCCGAGTTTGACGAGCATGTGGGTCATATTGACTTTGTGCAGGACAATGAGTCATTCTCGACCCGAGGAGTGTTGCGTGGACTGCATTTCCAGCGCGGTGAGTTCAGTCAGGCCAAGCTGGTGCGCGTTTCACAAGGCACGGTACTGGATGTGGCAGTTGACCTGCGTCATGGCAGCCCAACATGGGGCAAGCACGTTGCAGTAGAACTGAGTGCCGACACAGGACGACAGCTTTTCATCCCCCGCGGTTTTGCGCATGGATTTGTGGTGTTGAGCGATGTGGCGCAGTTCCAATACAAGGTGGATAACATTTATGCTCCGCAGAGCGAAGCGACGCTGTGCTTTGACGAACCGACATTGGCAATCGACTGGCGCATCGCTCGCGATGACATGCTATTGAGCGACAAAGACCTGAAAGGCCGCCCTCTAGAGGAGTTAACACCTGGCTTCCTGGGTTTTTAATTGACGTTAAATATACAAAATACTCGTGGGCGACAGTAATGTTACTGCCGCCCACGAGTGGGTATTTACAATCAGATATCAGTTCTTGAAGATGAGGTGATCGTTCTCGGCGTCGATGATGATGGGACGGTCGCGGTTCACCTTCATGGCGATGATGTCCTTGCTCAGTTGGTTGAGAATCATACTTTGAATAGCGCGCTTTACAGGACGTGCACCAAACTCGGGATCATAGCCTGCCTTGCCGAGTAATGCAACTGCAGCATCGGTAACATCGAGCGTAATGCCGTTCTTGGCGAGCATCTTCTTAATGCCTTTGAGCTGCAAGGTGACAATCTGACGAATCTGCTCCTCGTCAAGAGGCGTGAACATGATGGTCTCGTCAATGCGGTTCAGGAACTCGGGACGGATGGTCTTCTTCAGCATGCCCATCACCTCGTCGCGGGTCTTTGCGATGACTTCGTCACGGTTCTCGGGTGTGAGGTGCTCAAAGCGCTCACGGATGAGGCTTGAACCCAGGTTGCTCGTCATGATGATGATGGTGTTCTTGAAGTTCACCGTGCGACCCTTGTTGTCGGTCAAGCGCCCATCGTCGAGCACTTGCAGCAGCACGTTGAACACGTCGGGATTAGCTTTCTCGATTTCGTCGAACAGCACAACCGAATAAGGCTTGCGTCGGACGGCCTCGGTCAACTGGCCACCTTCATCATAACCCACGTAGCCGGGAGGCGAGCCGATGAGTCGAGTGACTGAGAACTTCTCCTGATACTCGCTCATGTCGATGCGCGTCATCATGTTCTCATCATTGAACATGTAATCGGCTAAAGCCTTTGCCAACTCAGTCTTACCCACGCCAGTGGTGCCCAAGAAAATGAATGAGCCGATGGGGCGGCGCGGGTCGTTCAAGCCGGCACGACTGCGGCGCACGGCGTCGCTGATGGCCTTGATGGCGTCATCCTGACCAACCACGCGGCGATGCAGTTCTTCCTCAAGGTGCAGCAACTTTTCCTTTTCGCTCTGGAGCATCTTGGTGACGGGGATGCCGGTCCAGCGAGATACAATCTCGGCGATGTCGTCGCTGTCGACTTCCTCCTTGATGAGGGCTTTGTCGCCCTGCATATCACGCAGGCGCTCCTGAATCTGCTTATTCTCATCCTGCTTCTGTTTGATGAGCGAGTAGCGGATTTCGGCCACACGGCCATAGTCGCCGTTGCGTTCGGCACGTTCAGCCTCAAAACTCAACTGCTCAATGTCAATCTTGTTTTGCTGGATGCGGTTGATGAGTTCCTTTTCGCTTTTCCACTTGGCGTTGTAGTCGCTTTCGCGGTCCTTGAGCTCGGCAATCTGCTTGTCGAGGTCGGAGATGCGTGCCTCGTCACCGTCACGCTTGATGGCAGCACGTTCAATCTCGAGTTGAGAAATCTTACGGGAAATCTCGTCAAGTCCTTGAGGTACACTGTCCATCTCGATACGCAACTTGGCGGCTGCTTCGTCAACCAGGTCGATGGCTTTGTCGGGCAGGAAGCGGTCACTGATGTAGCGCTGACTCAGTTGCACGGCTGCGATGATGGCATCATCCTTGATGCGCACCTTGTGATGATTCTCGTATTTCTCTTTCAGACCACGCAGGATTGCAATAGCGCTTTCCTCGTCGGGTTCATCGACCATGACAATTTGGAAACGGCGTTCCAGAGCCTTGTCTTTCTCGAAATACTTCTGGTACTCATCCAGCGTAGTGGCGCCGATGCTGCGCAGGTCACCTCGGGCCAACGCAGGCTTGAGGATGTTGGCTGCATCCATTGCTCCGCTGCTCTTGCCGGCACCCACAAGGGTGTGGATTTCGTCGATGAACAGGATAATCTCTCCATTGGCTTGAGTAATCTCGTTGATGACCGATTTGAGTCGCTCTTCAAATTCACCCTGATATTTTGCACCTGCGATCAGTGCGCCCATATCAAGGGAGTAGACCTGTTTCGTCTTCAGGTTCTCGGGTACATCGCCACGGACAATGCGTTGTGCCAGGCCCTCGACAATGGCGGTTTTACCGGTACCCGGTTCGCCGATGAGGATGGGGTTGTTCTTGGTGCGACGGCTCAAAATCTGCAGCACACGACGGATTTCGTCATCTCGTCCGATGACGGGGTCGAGTTTGCCTTGACGTGCGCGCTCGTTAAGATTGACTGCGTACTTACTCAAGGCATTATACTGCTCTTCGGCGCTTTGCGATGTGGCGTTCTTGCCCTTGCGCAACTCATCGATAGCCGCTTTGAGATCATCGCGAGTAATTCCTGCATCCTTGAGGATGGTTGACACGCTTGACTTGACCTCAAACAGCGCCATCAGTAACGTCTCGACAGTTACATACTGGTCACCGTTTTTGCCCGAAATGTCATTGGCTTTGTCAAGCACCTGGCTGGCAGCATTGCTCAAGTAGGGTTCACCGCCGCTCACGCGTGGCAGTTTGTGCAGTGCAGCATCAAGTGCATGCTCCACATTTGCAGTGTTGATGTCCAATTTCTGGAAAATGAACCGAACAACAGCATCGCCCTCGCTCATTGTGGCTTTGAGCAGATGCTCCGGCTCAACGGCTTGATGTCCGTTGGCCCGTGTCAGTTGCACGGCCTTCTGAATGACTTCTTGTGCTTTAATAGTGAAATTGTTGAAATTCATATATTTGTTCTCCTTTCTATCATACCTAGTGTTTCACCAAATTCCACTCAACACTTGTGCCAAAGGCCATTTTGTGCCATTTTGTCAGTTTTGCGCGATTCATAATAAAACAACAACGGGCCGCATTTGATAGTGCGACCCGCAGCTGTTATTTGTTTCTTTCGTCTAATCAGAATCTGTCAGATAGTACAAGGATAAATGTCGTGATGGACATAGCTGTACCTAAGAGCCCTATACCAAAGTTTAACATCGGAGGGGCAGACCATACAGCACGCGCTTTATATTCGTTGGGTTGAACATAGAGAATGTCGTTCTGTTGTAAGTTGAACTCAGGAGAAGAGATGAAAGATGCATCATTAATATTAATGCGTTTCACTGTGCGTTGGCCAGTGGCGTCGGTGCGGATAAGCATGATGTTGTCACGACGGCCTTGCAGAGTGAGGTCATGGCACATCGCGATAGCTTCAATCAAGTTAAGACGTCCGTTGGATGCTTGAATAATGCCAGGTGCACTGAACTCGCCAAGACAGAAGACGCGGAAGTTCTGGATACGGCACTCCACATTGGGAATCTCGTTCAAGTAGCGCGGGTAGATGAGTGAGGCTACGTATTCTTCAATGGCTTTCTTTGTCATACCGACTACATGGAGTTTCCCAAGTACGGGGAAGTCAATGTTGCCGTTATCGTCAACCAGATAATAGATGGTTGTCATATCACCAAGGTTTTGTCCTAAACCTGAGCCAATTGTAGGCACATATTGTAGCTTGTTGAACGGTTTAACAGCATCTGAGTTTGATGAGGCCACGTTTATCAGCAATAGGTCACCAGTTTTGATGGTAAAGTCACCTGCTTGATTTGTGGCAGAAGCCAGAGCCGCTGTAGGGATTTCGTCAATGTTGGTCATGTACGGCACTTGTTTGGTCGAATTACAGGAAAATAGCATTGCCGCTATTGCGACAAGCATAAACAGGTTGCGCAGTTTCATATTCTTTATCTTTTATTGGTTGTTATTTTTCTAAATCGCAAAGGTAATAAAAAATGAGATAGTGGGCGC
>CACZVR010000033.1 GCA_902784675.1 uncultured Bacteroidales bacterium
TCCCACCTCTTCCCATTCCGAACAGAGAAGTTAAGCCTCACCACGCCGATGGTACTGCGAAAGTGGGAGAGTAGGTAACCGCCCCCTAAGAGGGAGTCACTGGTAAAACAGCGGCTCCCTCGTTTTTTTGTTACCGGTCAGTACATGCAGCCGTTCCCGCCTCTTGCCGTTCCTGGCACAGAGCCCTAAGCGTCATCACGGCGACGGTCAGCGACATGGGAAGGCGCAGGTAACCGCCCCATAAGAGAGGTGATGTCAGCAATGATGTCGCCTCTCGTTTTTTTGTATCCAAATAGTTTCGATAGCTACTATAGCATTGATAACGCACTAACGAGAGCATTCTCAGGAGTGAATGGTGCTCTCGTTATTCGCTCATTTTTTGAGTAAAAAAAGAAAAATTTCATTAAAGGCTTGGGCACTAAAAAAAATAGTTATAACTTTGTTGATTGATTTGAAACGATGAGACGACTGCTGGTCATATTGGCATTTGTGCTTGCGCTGGGGCTGGAAAATGTGGCTCTGGCCGAAGTGCAATGGCGTGAGACCAACCGCGAGGTGCAAGGCAAGAGCTGGAATGATCCGCGCACCAGTGATGGCGTGCAGATTTACGGCAGCAACGGCACGATTACCATTGTTACCCCAAAGCGCATTACAGTGCGTGTCTATACCATTCTGGGGCAGATGGTGTCGCAGGCAACCCTGCAGCCAGGCACGAGCGAGTTGAGACTGAATTCTCGAGGTATCTTCCTTGTCAGGATTGGAAGTCTTACCCAAAAAGTGGCAATATAGCTGTCAGCACCTCATCACAAACCAGAACATTGACTAAAACCATTTAATAACCTTAACTAAACGGAGTATGACTAATTTAGAAAACATTGATTGGGCTCATCTGCCCTTCGGTTACATGAAAACTGACTACAATGTGCGCTGCACCTACAAGGACGGCAAGTGGGGAGAAATCGAAGTTACCCAGGACGAAACCGTTACCCTGCACATGGCAGCAAGCTGTCTGCACTATGGTCAGGAGATTTTTGAGGGTCTTAAGGCTTTCCGTGGTCAGGACGGCAAGATTCGCCTGTTCCGTCCCGACGAGAATGCCAAGCGCTTGCAGAATAGTGCCATGGGTATCAAGATGCAGCCGCTTCCCGAGGATATCTTCCTGGAGATGTGCAAGAAGGTCGTTAAGCTCAACGAGCGTTTCATCCCGCCCTATGGCAGCGGCAGCTCATTGTATCTGCGTCCCGTAGAGATCGGTATCTCACCCCGCGTTGGTGTGAGCCCGGCCGATGAATATATGGTGATCATTTTCGTCACTCCCGTTGGCCCGTACTTCAAGGAGGGCTTCCAGTGCACCAAGGTCGCTGTCTATCGCGAGTATGACCGTGCCGCTCCCTGCGGTACCGGCCGTTGGAAAGTGGGTGGTAACTATGCTGCCGGTATGGGTGCTACTGCTCGTGCCAAGGAGGCTGGCTTCAGTGCCGCTCTGTTCCTGGATCCCAAGGAGAAGAAGTATCTTGACGAGTGCGGTCCTGCCAACTTCTTTATCGTCAAGGGCAACTCTTACATCACCCCGAAGTCGGGTTCGATCCTGCCCTCAATCACTAACATGAGCTTGCAGCAGATTGCCCGCGACCTGGGTATGGAGGTTGAGGCTCGTCCCATTCCTCTTGAGGAGCTTGCCGAGGCCGATGAGGCTGCCGAGTGCGGCACCGCTGCCGTTACTGCTCCCATCAGCGAGGTAGTTGATATGGACAAGGATGTTCACTATGTCATCAGGAAAGATGGCTCTGTTGGTCCCAAGGTGACTGCTCTGTACAACCGCCTGCGTGCTATCCAGATGGGTGACTATCCCGACGAGCACGGCTGGGTTGTCTTTGTGGACTAATCCCCATGACCAATGCTGGATTGTTTATCCATTATTGAACGATACTATACACCCGGTAACGACGATTACCGGGTGTTGGTTTCTCATAGCCGTCAAGTCGCTGACATGGCGGTAGCGCTCGGTCAGCGTCTCATCGACCAGGGTGAGCCTCTTGACATTGAGTTTGTCGAGGAGGCTGCGATGCTCCACGACATCGGCATGTGCCGGACTGATGCTCCTGGCATCCACTGTCATGGCACCGAGCCTTATATCCTGCACGGCATCATCGGTCGTAAGATGCTCGACGGCATGGGCCTGTTCCGTCATGGACGCGTCTGCGAGCGTCATACAGGTACTGGATTGACCGCCGACGAGATTATCGCCGAAGGTTTGCCCATCGTGCCGCCGCGTGACCTCTTGCCCGAGAGCCTTGAGGAAAAACTCATCTGTTACGCCGACAAGTTCTTTTCCAAGAGCCGTCCCGATGAGCCGCCAAAGACGCTTGAGCGAGCCCGCAAGTCGCTTGCCAAGTTCGGAGGAGCCACTCTTGACCGTTTTGACGCTCTTGTAGCCCTCTTCGGCGACCCGGCCACATTGTGACAAAGAAGAGCTCTCAAGCGTCAGATGATAGGGTACAAAACAAAACGCCGTCGCACTCTCGCAGTGCGGCGGCGTTCTTTTTAGTTTTTCTCGTCGTTGAGGATTACTTGCGGATACCGAGTTCCTTCTTGGCGATGAGAGCGCGGTAGCGGTTGATGTCGGTGCGCATCAGATAATCGAGCAATTTGCGACGCTTACCAACGAGCATCTTCAACGAACGCTGAGTCGTATGATCCTTCTTGTTGACCTTCAAGTGCTCGGTCAAGTGGGCAATACGGTATGAGAATAATGCTATCTGGGCCTCGGGAGAACCAGTCTCTTTCTTCTTCTCTGAATCTAAGTACATTACAATAAGTTTTTAAAAATATTTCGTAAAAGCGGTGCAAAGATACAACGAAATTTTGATATAGCGATATAAAATCCGCTGTTTTTTGCTTTTTGACAGGCAATATTTTTACTTTGATTCAAGGTCGAAGACTCTTATCTCGCTTCCTGGCCCTGGAGGAAGGTCCTCGCGATGATGGGCGTGGTGTAGGAGTAGGGGATAAAGTCAACCGACGGGATGGGCTCGGTGATGAAGAAGTTGGCGACCTTGCCCTTGGCGATGCTGCCATAGTCCTTGCTCAGATCCATCGCTGCAGCCGTATTGATTGTGGCAGCGTTGATGGCCTCGGCAGGCAACAGGCGCATCTTGATGCAGGCGAGCGAGACGACGAACTTCATGTCACCGCTTGGCGTTGAGCCCGGGTTGTAGTCACTGGCGGTGGCTACAGGCAGTCCTGCCTCAATCATCTTGCGTGCAGGTGCAAACGGCATGTTCAGGAAGAACGAGGTGCCAGGCAGTCCCGTGGGGATGGTGTTGGTTCCCTTGAGCATCTCGATATCCTCGTCAATCATGCTCTCCAGGTGATCAACTGAAACAGCATTGTGCTTCACGCCCACCTCGACACCGCCCGAAGGTGCCAGCTCCTGCACATGAATCTTGGGCCTCATGCCCCATTTGGCGCCAGCCTCAAGGATGCGCGATGTCTCGTCGGGGGTGAAGAACCCCTCGTCGCAGAAGACGTCGATGAAGTCGGCCAGCTGCTGCTTTCCCACCTCGGGGATCATCTCACTGATGAGCATATCCACATACTCGCCCTGTCGGCCTGTGTATTCACGCCCGACGGCGTGGGCACCCAAGAAAGTCGAAACGACCTTGATGGGCGAGGTCTCGCTGATGCGGCGAATGACGCGCAACATCTTCAGCTCGTCCTCGGTGTTCAAGCCGTAGCCGCTCTTGATCTCGACGGCACCGGTACCCTTGGCAATGATTTCATGCACGCGGCGCATGGCCTGAGTGTAGAGTTCATCCTCGCTCAAGAGGTGCAAACGGTCGGCCGAATTCAAGATGCCGCCACCACGGCGGGCAATTTCGGCATAGGAGAGGCCGCGGATCTTGTCCACGAATTCGCCCTCACGGCTGCCGGCATACACGATGTGAGTGTGGCTGTCACACCACGAGGGCAGCACAGTGCCACCCTGGGCGTCGATAACCTCCCAATCGCTCTCGGGAGTGGGCACATTCGCCATCTCGCCCCAAGAGTCGAATCGGTCGCCGTCAACGAGCAGCCAAGCGTCCTTGACGCAATTCAGCGTTGCCATTTCGCTGCCGCGCAGGCATGGCTTCTTGTCGAAGTCCACGCCTGCCAGACAAGCGATATTCTTAATCAATCTTTTCATTCTGCAAGAACTCTACAGACTTAGCGATGTGCGGATACATGGGTTGGTCCTCGTTGATGAAGGGGACGCACTTGCGGTAGTCGGCCAGCACATGCTCGAGCACTGCCGACGACTTGAGCGGACGGCGGAACTCCAATGCCTGGGCTGCGTTGAACAGCTCGATGGCCAGGACGCGCTTGGTGTTCTCCACCACCTTGCACAATTTCACGCCAGCGTTGGCACCCATGCTCACGTGGTCTTCCTGACCCTGCGAGGTGGGGATGGTGTCGGCCGATGACGGCATACACAATGTCTTGCTCTGGCTGGCGATGGCGGCTGCGGTGTACTGCGGAATCATGAAACCGCTGTTCACACCGGGATGAGCCACGAGGAAGCTGGGCAGGTCGCGGGTGCCGGACACCAGTTTGTAGGTGCGGCCACATAGCGGATGGTGTCCTTCACTGAACCGTGAACCTGCGGGATGCAGCGGAAGGAGTAGGGGTCCTGCACGTTGACCTTGGGTTGCTTGATCAGCTCGCTGCCGTCCAGCAGTTCGCGCATGCGTGCAGCCGTCTCGATCTGGCCCTGGTGGGGACGCACGGCGTGAACGGCGTGGGTGAACGGCTCGATGCGACCGTCATAGGCCTCCAGCGAGATGGCAGCGATGACGTCGGCCCAACGGCTCAAGCGCTCGGCCTTGATGAGAGCCCAAACAGCGTGAGCACTCATGTTCTGGGTGCCGTTCAGCAGAGCCAAGCCCTCTTTGGAACCCAGCTTGATGGGTTCCCAGCCCATCTTCTTGCACAGGTCGGCGCCACTCATGCGCTCGCCCTTGTACTCCACTTCGCCCATGCCCACGATGGGGAGGCACAGGTGTGCCAGCGGCACGAGGTCGCCTGATGCGCCCACCGAACCCTGCTTGTAGACAATGGGATAAACGTCGTTGTTGAACAGGTCAATGAGTCGCTCCACGGTGTCGAGCTTCACGCCCGAGTAGCCGTAGCTCAGGGATTGAACCTTGAGCAGGATCATGATCTTGACGATGTCGTTGGGCACGCGTTCGCCCACGCCGCAAGCGTGCGACATCATCAGGTTGATTTGCAGCTGTGACAGCTGATCGTTGCTGATGGAAATCTTGCACAGCGAACCGAAACCTGTGGTCACGCCATAGATGGGCTTCTCGCTCTCGGCAATCTTCTTATCAAGGTATTCGCGGCAGTGGCTGATGCGCTTCACGGCATCGGCGCTGAGTTTGAGCTGCTGATGGCCCTCGATGATTTCGGCAATCTTCTGGACCGTCAAGTGCTCGGCACTGATTTGATGTGTCATGTCTTTGTATTTGATTTTTTAGAATGTTCAACAATTAGAAGATGGTCACAGCATTGTCGATGACATCGTCGTCAACCAGGTTGGGCATGGTGACGGTCAATTCGGGCGTGCGTTCCATTTCGCGTTTGATGGCATCCATCGAGCCGCTGTTGCGTGCCCAGCTGCGACGTGCGATACCGTTGTTCACATCCCAGAAGAGCATCTCGCGGATGTGACGTGCTGAATCCTCGCTGCCGTCGATAGCCATACCGAAGCCACCGTTGATGACCTCGCCCCAGCCGACACCACCGCCGTTGTGGATGCTCACCCAAGTGGCACCGCGGAAGGAGTCGCCGATGACGTTCTGGACAGCCATGTCGGCGCAGAACTGCGAACCGTCATAGATGTTGCTGGTCTCGCGGAAGGGCGAGTCGGTACCCGACACATCATGGTGGTCACGGCCCAGCACCACGGGAGCGCTGAGCTCGCCGCTGCGGATGGCGTCGTTGAACGCCAGCGCGATCTTGGTGCGACCTTCGGCGTCGGCATACAGGATGCGGGCTTGCGAGCCCACCACGAGGTGGTTCTTGCCAGCTTCCTTGATCCAGTGGATGTTGTCTTTCATCTGACCCTGAATGTCCTCGGGGGCGTCCTTGCAGATTTCCTCGAGCACTTGGGCTGCCAGACGGTCGGTGGTCTCCAGATCCTTGGGGTCACCCGAGGTGCAAACCCAGCGGAAGGGACCGAAGCCGTAGTCAAAGAACATCGGGCCCATGATATCCTGAACGTAGGACGGATAGCGGAACTTGCCGTCGGCCGTCATGATGTCGGCGCCAGCGCGGCTTGACTCGAGCAGGAAGGCGTTGCCATAGTCAAAGAAGTACATACCCTTGTCGGCCAACTTGTTGATGGCAGCGCATTGACGGCGCAATGACTCGCGCACACGCTCCTTGAACTGGTCGGGATCCTCGGCCATCATCTGTTTGCTCTCCTCGAGGGTAAGGCCCACGGGATAGTAGCCGCCAGCCCAGGGGTTGTGCAGCGATGTCTGGTCGCTACCCAGGTCAACGTGCATATCCTCGTCAGCGAGGCGCTCCCACAGGTCAACGACGTTGCCCACATAGGCCATCGAGACAGTCTTCTTGTCGGCCACAGCCTTGCGGATGGCGGGGATGAGCTCATCAAGGTTGTTGTGCAACTCATCCACCCAACCCTGCTCGTAGCGTTTCTCGGCAGCGAGCGGATTGATCTCGGCAGTGACGCTCACCACGCCGGCGATGTTACCGGCCTTGGGCTGAGCGCCCGACATGCCACCCAAACCAGCAGTCACGAACAGCATACCGTGGATGTCGCCGCCCTTCTGGCCGCGTTTCACGAGCTGCTTGCGTGCAGCGTTGAGCACCGTGATGGTGGTGCCGTGCACGATACCTTGCGGGCCGATATACATGTAGGAACCAGCGGTCATCTGGCCATACTGGCTCACGCCGAGAGCGTTATCGCGCTCCCAGTCGTCGGGTTTGCTGTAGTTGGGAATTACCATACCGTTAGTCACCACCACGCGGGGTGCGTTCTTGTGTGACGGGAACAGGCCCAGCGGATGACCCGAATACATCACGAGCGTCTGCTCGTCGGTCATCTCGCTCAGGTACTTCATCACCAGGCGATACTGTGCCCAGTTCTGGAAGATGGCACCGTTGCCGCCGTAGATGATGAGCTCATGGGGATGCTGAGCCACGCGAGGATCCAGGTTGTTCTGGATCATCAGCATGATGGCGGCAGCCTGACGTGAGCGTGCGGGATATTCGTCGATGGGACGGGCATACATCTCATACTTGGGACGATAGCGGTACATATAGATGCGGCCATATTTCTTCAGCTCCTCGGCAAACTCGGGTGCCAGAGCGGCGTGGAGATGCTTGGGGAAGTAACGCAGGGCGTTCCTCAAGGCGAGCTTCTTCTGCTCGGGGGTGAGGATGTCCTTGCGTTTAGGCGCATGGTTGATCTCGGTGTCGTAGGCCTGCATTTCGGGCAGTTCCTCGGGGATACCACCACGGATGTCGGCAATGAATTCTTCTTTGGTCATTTTATTTTAGTTTTAGTTTTTAGTTTCTAGTCCCTAGTCCCTAGTCCTTAGTTTCTAGTCCCTAGTCCCTAGTCCCTAGTCCTTAGTTTCTAGTCCTTAGTCCCTAGTTTCTAGATTTTAGTTCTTGGTTTTTGGTTCTTATTTGATTTTTTCTTCGACCATGGCGGTGATTTCGGCCTCCTCGGCGTTGGCCTTGGCCACCAGTTCATTGGCCTCGGCAATCAGGCTCTCGGCTACCGAGCGGTCGGTGAGGCTCGAAGCGTTGATTTTCACGTTCATGCCAGCGCCGATCACGGCGGCACGAGCAGCCAGAGCGCCCACGCCAGCGTCGGTCACGCTGTTGGGGTTACCGGTCTCGACCATTGCGCGGCAGATCTCGAAGGTCTTGAACGAAGCCTTCATCGTGCGCAAGGGCACTTGGGTGGCATAGAGCGTAGCATCCTGGATGGCTGCGGTGCGGGCTGCCTTGTCCTCCTCGGTCTTCTTGGGCATGCCGAAGGCTGCCATGATGCGGTTGAACGCGTCGGTGTCCTCGTCAACGAGGTGCAGCAACTCGACCTTGAGAGCCTGGCCCTTGTCGGCCCACACGCTGAACTCGTTCCAGCGCTCGTCCCAACCGGGCTTGTGGCTCGACAGGTTGGCGACCATCGTGCCCAGCGAAGCTGCCAGGGCACCCATGTAGGCGCTGATGGAGCCGCCACCGGGGGCGGGGGATTCGCGAGAGGTCTCGTCGGCAAAACCGGTCACGGTGAGGTCCACCAGGCGGTTGCCCGTCTTATTGTCGGCCTCGAGCATGAACTCGATGACCTTCTCCTGCGGGTCGAACGGTTTCAAGTCATCCAGACCCATCGAGTGGATAGCGATGTTGATGATGTCCTCCTCGGGGATACCCGTCGAGCGCTGTTGCTTCTCGAGGAAGTATTTACCGGCCTCGATGAGGCAGCGCTTGGGCATCAGACCCACGATCTCGGTACCTGTCACACGGATGCCGCGGTTCTGGGCGCAGCGGCACACCTCGTCAAATGCCACATGCAGCGGCGTGACGTTGATGTTGGTGATGTTCATCGACACCTGAGCGATCTTGTACTCGTCGATGTACCAGCCGATGGCCTTGGTGCCCTTGAGGGTGCCAGGCTTCATCACGTTGTTGCCGTTCTCGTCCTTGACGATCTTGCCGGTGATGGGGTTGCCCTCACGCACGGGGCGGCCTTTCTCGCGCACGTCAAACGCGATGGCGTTGGCACGGCGAGTCGAGGTCGTGTTCAGGTTGTAGTTCACAGCGATGAGGAAGTCGCGAGCGCCCACGGCGGTACAACCCGTGCGGGCAACGCCCTCGTCAAAGGGACGGTCGCCGAAGTCAGGACCCTTCTCGGGGTTGCCCATCTTCTCGGGCAGTGCCTCGTATTCGCCGGCGCGGCACACAGCCAGATTCTGGCGGCCGGGCTTCATGGCAGCAGCCTCATAGCAGTAGCAAGGAATATTGTGTTCGCGTGCAATGCGTTCGGCTAACTTGTGGGCCAGTTCGGCACACTCCTCGAGGGTGATGCCGGCCACGGGGATGAGCGGGCACACGTCGGTGGCACCCATGCGGGGGTGAGCACCATGGTGACCTCTCATGTCGATGAGTTGACCAGCCTTGCCGACAGCCTGGAAAGCGGCCTCGAGTACAGCGTCGGGTTCGCCCACGAAGGTAACAACCGTGCGGTTGGTAGCCTCGCCCGGATCCACGTCGAGCAGTTTCACGCCCTTGACACGTTCAATCTCATCGGTGATTTGTTTGATAATAGCCATATTGCGTCCCTCACTGAAGTTAGGCACGCATTCCACGATTTTCTTCTCCATACTCATTTGATAATCAGAAGTTTAAGTTGTTATTTTAGGTTAATAGGTTAATTTTGCAACAAAAGTACTACATTATAAAATAATGAACAAATTTTTTCCCGTCCATCTTTCCCGTTTTAATGTTTTATAAACATTAGTTCCATCAATAGCCTGCTTAAAATGCCTCAGATTTTTTAAACGCGGATTACGCGAATCACGCGGATTTTGGCCTTTGGGTTCTTCCGTCGAAAAGCAATGTGCTGATTTTGGCCTTGTTTTTCTAACGGGTTGATTTCCAGCGGGCATTTTGTTTCGCTTGAAACGAAAAGAGGAGGGGCGGAAACGTTAACGAAATTTAAACGCTTTTTTCACTGTCTCCGCTGCAAAGATAAAGGGTGCAACCCGATTCCACCATGTCAAAAAGTTAAGCAATGGTATTGAAGTGGGGCCATCTGCATTTTTAACCGTGCTGCGCACGGGAAATTTAAACAAAATCTGTATAAAAATTAAGTATAATCAATTGTTATTGTAATTTTTGGGGATTTTGTTGTGGGTTTCAAGGTTTTTTTGTAAATTTGCGGTAATTGAATGATACTTAAAACTTTTTTGACGTGATGAAAAGATTATTCCAAACTTTAGTTTTATTGCTAGCGGCGCTGATGGTGCCTACAACTGCTGTTGCCGCGTTTGTTCAGTTGGCTGACGGATGGTACAGTCCTGCCGAAAGCCAAGCGAGGGGCCTTTCCGGTGTGGGTGACCTCAACAACGACGGCTTTGTCAACATGGACGACTTGACCATTATGATTAACTACCTGTTGACGAACGATGCCACAGGCATCAACCTTGACAATGCCGACACCAACCTCATGGGCGGTGTAACGATGGACGACTTGACCGCACTGATCAACTACTTGCTGACCAATGTCTGGCCCTGGGCTCCAATGACGGAGACCTTCACGGTGAATGGCGTGTCGTTCAAGATGGTGACCGTTGAGGGTGGCACCTTCACGATGGGCGCGACGCCAGAGCAGGGCAGCGACGCCGATGTCTTTGAAAAGCCAGCTCATCAGGTAACCTTGTCGAGTTACAGCATTGGCGAGACCGAGGTGACGCAGGCGTTGTGGCTTGCCGTGATGGGCAGCAACCCGAGTTACTTTACACCGACAAATGGCTACGCTGAGAACCTGCAGCGTCCAGTGGAATTTGTTTGTTGGTCTTGGGACAGTTGTCAGGTTTTCATCAGCAAGTTGAATGAGATGACGGGTAAGAACTTCCGTTTGCCTACCGAGGCAGAGTGGGAATATGCCGCCCGTGGTGGCAAATTGAGCCAAGGCTACAAATATGCGGGCAGCAACAACTTTAACGATGTGTCATGGAATTGGTATAACATCCCCTCGCAGGAAAGTGGAACCGAAGGTTATGGCACGCATCCTGTCGCCACGAAATCTCCCAACGAGTTGGGCCTGTATGACATGAGTGGCAATGTGTATGAGTGGTGCCAGGATTGGTATGGTGATTATACGGGTGACTCTCAGACGAATCCTGTAGGTCCTTCCACGGGCACTCTCCACGTGTATCGTGGCGGCTGCTGGCGCTACCACTACTTGCAGTGCCGTGTGTCGTACCGGAGCGCCTACCCTCCGGCAAACCCCTGGACCCTCATCGGTCTGCGCCTCGCACTATAGTCCCACAGTGAGTGCTATCGCTGTCGCAATGGCGATTACAATGGGCTAACCACATGGCCAGGTCGACGACCTGGCTGTGTGGAACAGGCGTCACAATGCCAAAAGGTCGGAGACCTTGACAAGGCCATCGGCCTTGATTTGAGGTAACCCTACGGCGCACAGGCTGTGAGGTCTGTGTGCCGTGGGGAAGAGGAGATGAGAAGAGTGGGGCCTCGAAGAGGGCCACATGCTCCAAGCTAAGGTGATGTCGCACAAAGTGGCCCCCATCGGGGCCCGTTCTAGTGTTGCTGCTTTCCTCACGCCACGAGGACCTTTGGCCCTCGCGCCGTGAGGTTAACTCAAGTCAAGGCTTACAGCCTTGTGCAGACCTTCGGCCTGCCTGGACACTCCACATAGAGCCCCAATGCGAAAAACTAATCTGCGTTAAAATGTTTTGTGGTTAGGTCTCCCCCGAAGGGCATCCTGTTTTTTGCGAAATTGGACACGCTGTGGTTCATTTCTCGTGGAGCCAGAGGGAGGCGATTTTGCGGCGGATGGCGTGGATGTTGCCCAGGGTGATGGCGCCCATGATGAGGATGCCGACGAGCACAGCGACCCAGATGCCTGAGCCGCCCACCCCGAAGGCGCGGATCATGTCCATGTAGGCCATGCGACCGATGAGCATCAGCATGATGGCGAGCACCAGGACTGCGGCATTCAGCACCACGACGAGCAGGATGTAGTGCTTGGAGACCTGGGCAGGCGAGTAACCGAGCAGCAGCAGGTCTTGGAGTTTGCGGGTGTTCTTCTGCAACAGCAGATAGATGCTCAACATGAGCACAAAGAACGACAGCAGGCTGATGATGATGCCCACGGCGATGACGATGCCGCTGATGACGGTGAGGAAGTAATTGGCCTTGCTCGACGACATCTTGTCGCCAGCCACCTCATAGTGGTGCTCGTCCATGTATTGCTCGATCTTGACGTCGCCGGGCGTGCTCACCTCGACAATGAGGCGTTGAGGGTGTTGCTCGAGGCCCGTGCCGTAGCGCTGGTTGGCCCATTGCATAAATTCCTCGGGGACGATGACGGTGTTCATACGGTTGGAGAAGCCCACGATGTGTCCCGGCATGTGGTCACGCGTGCCGTTGCCGCTCAAAGTGAACTCCAGCGGGATCATCTCGGCCTGGCCCTCGCTGATGCGGGGCATGCCCTGGGTGGAGGCGAAGCCGAAGTTGTAGAGCGACAGGTAGTCGCGCGAGATGATCACGGGCACCTCGGGTTTGTCGGGGTTGAAGCCCCATTCGTCGGGATCGATGTCAAGGAACTCGTCGGGGATGGCCTCGAAGAAGAACTGGGTGTGCATCGCGTGTCCGCTACCCACACCCAACTGCGCGTCGATGGCGAAGTCGCTGTTGAGGAAACGGCCCACCTGGCGGCACCACGGCTGCTGTTCCAGGTCGCTGATGTCGCCGTCGCTGAACTCGCCGTTGTTACCCATCATCGCACCGGCGCCGGTGACGGCACGGGTGATGATGAGGTAGTCCTTGCTGATGAAGCTCTCCTCGTCGTTGAAGACGGGGCGCACGTCGCGGTAGAACTGCACGGCGAGCAGCACGATGGTCAACCCGATGAGGTTGGCGATGGCGAAGCCGATGAGTTGTCCCTTGCTGATGTGCTGCCGCAGCAGTTTCCAGATGATATTGTTCATTTTAGTCCTTAGTCCTTAGTTTTTAGTCATTGATCCTTGGTCCTTGGTTGTTAGTCCTTAGAGGTTGAAGGTGAGGTCGACATCCATTTTCAGATGGTTGCCCACCGAGGTGGCGATGATGCCGACGCCTTGACGGTCGGCCTCGCTGGTGATGAGGTGGGCGACGATGCGGTTGTTCTCGTCGTCGAGGTGGCTCACCGGCTCGTCGAGCAGGATGAAGTCGCATGGCTGGCACAGCGTGCGGATGATGGCCACGCGCTGCTGCTGCCCGATGGAGAGTTTCGAGGCCAGGCTGGCCTCTTTGTCGGCGATGCCCATGGCCTCGAACAGGCGGTGGATCTCCTCAGGGCTCTTGAAGCCGGTGAGGCGGTTTTTCAATTCGACATTCTCCAGTGCCGTGAGTTCACCGAACAGGCGCATGTCCTGCGGCAGATAGGCGATGTGGCGTTGACGCACGTCGCACCACTGGGCGATGCTGAGCGTGCGTATGTCCTTGCTGTCGAAGGTGATGTCGCCGCTGTAGTCCTGGCGGTAGCCGTAGATGTAGCTGCACATCGACGATTTGCCGGTGCCGCTCTCGGCGCTCACCAGGTAGCGCTTGCCGCGCTGCAGCTTGATGTCTTGTAACCACACCTCGCTGTGGATGCCGTCGTGTCCGGCAAAGACGCGGGGTAGGGTGTTATTGAGTCTGATGGTTTCCATTTTTCTCGCAGATGTTGTTGCCCCGGTAAGGCTCCACATGGATGTTGGTCATCACCTCGCCCAGGGCTTCGATTAATTGGCGCTCGATCTCGCGCGTGATTTCATGGGACTGGTCAACGCTCAAGTCACCGTCCATCTTGACGTGCATGTCCACAACGCGCAGGTTGCCGTTGCGGCGTGTGCGCAGGTTGTGAAATGCCTTCACACCGGGCGTATTGGTGACTATGGCGGTGATGGTGTCCTGCTCGTCGCGTGGCAGCGACACCTCCAGAAGCTCTTCAGCGGCAGGGCGCCCTAACCGGTAAGCAAGTACCAGGATGAGCACGCTCACGGCAATGGCGGCAATCGGGTCGAGCACGCGCCACCGCTCGCCCAAGAACATGGCGCCGGCGACGCCGATGAGTGTCGCAGCGGTTGAGAGGGCGTCGGCACGGTGGTGCCAGGCATAGGCCTTCAGGGCACTGCTGCCGGTCTTGCGTCCTTGCAGGCGCGTGTAGTGGTACAGGCTCTCCTTGACGATGACGGCGATGAGCCCCACGATGAGCGCGATGTTGTGAGGACGTTCGAGGGTCTCGCCATGCAGTGATGCCCACACGTCCTGCACGCCCTCGGACATCAGTCCAAGAGCGACCACGACGAGGATGATGCTGATGAGGAAAGCGGCCAGCGTCTCGTACTTGCCACGGCCGTAGCGGTAACGCTCGTCAATGCCTTTGCCCGACAGGCGCACCATGGCATAGACCAACGCATCGGTCACCGTGTCGCTGATGCTGTGGATGCCGTCAGCAAGAATCGCGCTGGAGTGTCCCAGGATGCCGGTGATGATCTTGACCGCCGACAGGCACACGTCGCTCGTCATGCCCACCAGGGTGCAGCGTTTCTCGGCTCGGGCCTTGGATGCGGCCTGTTGATTGCTATGTTCCACGGGTTTCATTGCTGCAAATGTAAGCAATTCATTTCAGACTCGCGCACCAATTAACGATTTTTACACGAGGCAGAAATTGGCTTGCCGCCATGGGGGCTACCGTTTTCTGTGAGGTAACTGCTTGATGTCGAGAGCTCGTGCGGTTGTTCACGATGATGCCAAAAAGTGTGTTTTGTGGTCAGTTTTTCCATGAAACGCACATATTTTAAAGCAAATGTCAAGCTAAAAATTTGTTTTATCCAAACTTGTGTTATAATTTTGCGGGTTGAAAACCATCTACTTAAAGACCAAAAACATCTTTATATACATTATTTAATCAACTCAAAAACGCTTATGAGGAAATTCTTATTTCTGTTGACGGCCATTTCAGTGGCTCTGTCAATGTGGGCTGCGCCTGTCGATCAGGCGGCGGCTCAACGCAAGGCCAAACAGTATTTGGCCAACGAAATGTATGCCGGACAGCTGATGGCTCCGGCAGCTCTCAACCCTGTGCTGGTCAAGACCGAGTACGGTACCGGTAACTCAAAAGCTCCGGTTTACTACATCTTCAATACTTCAAACACCTATCTGGTGATGTCGGCCGATGACCGTGCCGAAGAGATCCTCATGGTCGGTGACGCACCGCTGGATTTGGATCGCATTCCCGATGGACTGCAGTATCTGCTTGGTTGCTACCAGAAGGAACTCTCGTTCCTGATTGACCGTCCCAGCCTGCAGGTGGAGAAACCCTCGCAGAAGAACACGTCACTGCGTGCTGTGACCTACGGCCCGCTGCTGACGGCAATGTGGGATCAGGATGCTCCTTACTACAATCAGTGTAAGTTTACCCGTAATGGTACCACCTACCAGTGCTTGACAGGTTGCCCTGCCACATCGGCTGCGATGGTGATGTATTACTGGAAGTATCCCGCATCAATCGGCGCCTTGGCTTCGTACACCGGATATCTTGATATCGGAACCTATAGTAGCAATTATGTTACTTTCACCTATCCTGCATTGGAGGCCACGACCTTTGACTGGGCTAACATGAGGGATACCTACACCAATAGCTCTTCGTCGGCTTCTAAGACGGCTGTTGCCACCCTGATGCGTTACATCGGTCAAGCCGAGAAGATGATGTATGGTGGAGTGAATGTGGGCAGCGGTATTTCATCCAGCAACTCACAAATCATTGCCACCATGTTCAAGAACTGGGGCTATAAGACTTCGGCAAGGCTCGTGAACAAGTCATCTTACACTGAAACCAGCTGGGCCAACCTGATTATTGCCGAGATGGCAGCAAGTCGTCCTGTGGTTTATCTGGGTATTGATTCTTCGTCAGGTGGCCATGCGTTTAATGTGGACGGTTATCGCGACAGCGACAGCAAGTATCACGTGAACTTCGGTTGGAGTGGCTATGGCAACAACTGGTTTGTGATGAACTCGTTCACCTATGCCGGTGATACTTTCGATGAGAATCAGCAGGCTATCATCGGTATCGAGTCACCTCATGGCTTGCCCCAGAATCCTTACTTTGAAGTGAGCGCCACTTCGCTGTCGTTCACTGCCGAGGTTGGTGAGACAAAGACCCAGACCTTCACCGTGTCGGGTGGAAACCTCACGAACAATATTAACCTCTCGATCACCGGTAATGCCGCGTTCACGATTTCGCCTACTACCATCACCCCGACTCAGGCTGCTGCTGGTGTAACGGTTACTGTAACCTATGCACCCACCGCCGCTGGTACTCAATCGGCAGCCATTGGTGTGAGCTGCGAGGGCTTGACCTCCAAGACCATTACCGTGTCGGGTACTTCGACCGGAGGTGGCACGACTCCTGGCGCTCCCACGCTCAATGCCAATCCCTCATCGCTGACCTTCAACACCGAGGTGGGTACCCCTGTAACCCAGACCTTCGTTGTGACAGGTGCTAACCTCACCGCTTCTTACGCAACCCTAACGGTGAGCGGCGCAGGCTTCAGCATCAACAAGACCACCGTATCTAGGAGCTCGCTTGTTAACGGTAACACCATTACCGTGACCTTTAATCCCACCTCTTCGGGCAACTACAGCGGCGTTGTGACGATTTCGAGCACTGGTGCCGAAGACGAGACTGTGACCCTGACAGGTACGGCAACTGCCGCTCCCGCACTCACCGTCGATCCCACGTCGTTGAGTTTCACCACTCAAGTGGGCACACCGGTGACCAAAACGTTCACCGTGACTGGTACTGACCTGACGGGTAACGTTTCGCTGGCCGTGAATGGTGCCGGTTTTGCCATCGACAAGACCACTATCAACCAGAGCGCTGCTGCCAACGGTGCAACTGTTACCGTTACTTATAATCCCACTGCAGCTGGCACGCACACTGGTACTGTTACCATTACCAGCGCCGGTGCTGCCACCAAGACGGTTAGCTTGAGCGGTTCGTCGGTGACTGTTCCTTCACTCGCGGTTAATCCCACCGCGCTGAACTTCACCGCCCTCGTTGGCGAGACCAAGACTGCTACCTTCACCGTGAATGGTGAGAACTTGACTGGCCCGCTGACCTTGACCGTGAACAACGGCAATGGCATCTATAGCGTTCAGCCCACCACCATCAGCGCTGCCGAGGCTGCTGCTGGCAAGACCGTCACCGTAACCTATGCTCCCACGGCCTTTGGTGTCACCAACGCTACTGTTACCGTTAGTGGCGGCGGTGCTACCGCAGCTACCGTGGCACTCGCTGGTCAGGCCGACCTCGTGAAGTATGCTCCCGTGATGCTGCCCGCTAACGAGGACTACATTGGCCTCACCAAGTTCCGTGCTGACTGGACCGATGAGACTCCTGCTGCCAACGTGGCCAGCTACACCCTCGAGGTGACTCCCAAGGCTGTTGAGCCTGTTGCACCCGTGCTGCTCCACTCGTTGAGCGGAACTGCTTATCCCAACAACGGCTACAGTGACATCAGCTTGAGTGCTCCTTGGGCTAGCCAAAGCTTGCGTGGCGGTTATGGTGCCATGTATATCAAGAACAACTACAATGGAGTTGCTCAGGGATACATCACCTATACCATCCCCGAGGGCTATACCAATGCGACTTTCACCGTGATGATCGTTTCGGCAAACACCGATAATGGTGTTAGTGACATGACGATTTCCACTCCTCAGACTGCTGCTGTCAGCCACAACTTCGTCAAGAACGAGACTTTCTACTGGGTGGTTAAGGCAAGCTCTGGTGAGAAGATCACCATGATTTCGAACGACCCGAGTTACTCGCCCGACATGACCTTGATCGCAGTTTATGCTGGTGATGCAACCGCATCCATGCTCAGGGCCTTTGAGACGGGCGACGAGAACGGCCGTGTGGTCACTGGCATCACCGACAAGTTCTACACCGTTGAGAACCTGGCTGCCGAGGGAACCTTCCTCTACAGGGTGAAGGCGCTCTACCAAGACGGCACCGAGAGTGACTGGAGCAACATCCAGGAAGTGACCTTGTTCGACAACACTCCCGAGTTCGTCCGTGGTGACGTGACTGGCAACACGATTGTTGACATGGACGACTTGACCGCATTGATCAACTATCTGCTGAATGGTGATGCATCGGGCATTAATCAGATGAGTGCCGCTACTTGCAGCAGCATGGACGACACCGAGATTACCATGGATGATGTCACTGCATTGATCAACTATCTGCTGACCGGTGCATGGCCTGCTGAGTTTACTTCTAACAAGTAATCTTTGACACCCGATTCATTCGATAAATATTGAGTGAAATAACCCATTGCGGGGCGCTCTCACAACGAGAACGTCCCGCAATTCTTTTTAATAATAATGTGTTGTTGAAAAGTCCTTTTTGACTTGCCGTGTCATTGGCAGCGGCAGCCTTCGGGCAGGATGTAACCGCGCAGGAACGCGTCGGTGTCCATGCGTTTCTTGCCCGACTGCTGCAGCGATAGCACTTTGAGCCAGCCGTCGGCTGTCGCAACTCGCAGTGTCTTGCGGTCGGCAAGAATGGAGCCGGGAACAGGGTGCTCATCACCCTTGAAGGGTTCGGGCTCGCCAGTGCGGTAGATCTTCAGCGTGGTCAGTTCGGTGCTGCTCTCGTCGACGAGAACGGTCCAGGCTGCAGGGTAGGGCGAGAGGCCGCGGATGTGGTTGTAGAGCGCTTCGGCAGGACGTGACCAGTCGATGTGGCAAGTGTCCTTGAAAATCTTGGGTGCCGGGGTGGGTTGCTGACCGGCAGTGAGCATCTGCTCTTGAGGGATGGGTGACACGGTCCCGTCGATGATAGCATCCACAGTTTCGACAACCATGTCGGCACCCATCACCATGAGGCGGTCATGCACGGCCTCCACGTCATCGTGGCGCCCGATGGGGCAGGAGCGTTGCTGAATCACGTCGCCAGTGTCAATCTCATGCTTGAGGAAGAAGGTCGTCACGCCGGTCTCGGTATCGCCGTTCATCACCGCCCAGTTGATGGGCGCGGCGCCGCGGTAACGCGGCAGCAGCGAGGCGTGCAGGTTGAACGTCCCCAGCGGCGGCATCTGCCACACCGCCTCGGGCAGCATTCTGAAAGCGATCACGATAAACAACTGAGCCTCCAGTGCTTTCAGCTCGTCGAGGAAGGCTTCGTCCTTGAGGCTAGTGGGCTGCAGCACGGGCAATCCGCGCTCCACGGCGAACCGCTTCACGTCGCTTTGCTGCAACTGGCGCCCACGGCCAGCCGGCTTGTCGGGCATCGTCACCACAGCAACCACGTTGTAGCCGCCGTCAACAAGTCTTTTCAGGCTCTCGACCGCAAAATCAGGCGTCCCGAAAAACACAATTTTCAAATCCTCTTTTCTCATGTCGGTTGTCATTCTGTAAATTGACCGCAAAAGTAACATTTTTCTCACTACAAACGGCTAAAGCCCGCTAAAAATTAGCCTCTCATTACCAGAACAGGCGCTCAAAACCATTTACCGTCCCGTGCCTCGGAATGTGAAAAATTGTTGACACATAACAGTTTTTTGGCCATTCAGTGATGTGGGTTGGCGGTTTTGTAGTAATTTAGCCATTTAAAAATAAGCGGTAAGAGCTCAAGGAAAATGAAAATGAAACCTATTATATTGTTTATCACCGCATTGGCGGTGGCTTCCCTGCCCATGAGGGCTCAGGTGCAGCTTGCCGAGCAGCAGCCCGGCACCTTGTTCGCCTATCCCTTGGCGCCCGACACCTGTTCAACGCTCGAGGAGCGCTGCAACTTCATTATCACCCATTTCTGGGATGGTTTTGACATCAGCAAGCCCATCACCGATGATGCCGCGTTCGAGAGGACCTTCCGTGATTTTGTGGATTTCTTCAGGTACTCGCATCGCAACGTGGTGATGTCGACGGTGAGAGATTTCATCAACAAGGCGCAATCCAATGCCTCTAATCTGCAGAAGGTGGGGCAGGTGGCCGAGAGCGCGCTCTATGGCACCGAGGCCGAGTATTGGAGTGATGAGGTGTATGTGGCTTTCGCCAAGGCGCTGGCCGGCAGCAAGCAGTTGCCGCGCGACGTGCGCGACCACTATGCCTCACAACTTGCCCGCATCAATTCGGTGCAAGTTGGTGCAATGCTTGATTTTGAATTTGTTGGGCTTGATGGTTTAAAGCAACACTTGAGCGATTTGAACGCCAAAACGTTCATCTTATTGTTCCTTGACGACAGCACCGACAGCATGATCGGTCGGTTGCGCTTGAGCACCGATGTGGCGCTCAATGCCCTCTTGAACGAGGGCGAGGCAACTTTGGTCTGCTTGTGCGCGAACAAATATACTGCCGACTGGGCCAGCGCTGCTGCTGGCTATGCTGACAACTGGATCATCGGGTGTGGCGAGAATTTGGCCAAAGACCTTGACTTGCGTGCTTTCCCGGTTTGTTACATGCTTGATGATCAGCGCACTATTTTGAACAAGACTTTGTCCGTCGAGGCTTTGATGACGGCAGTGAATCCAAATTATTAATCAACTCCAGCGAACTATGACAAACTTTTTCAAAAATCTGTTCCTTTACAGCGTCGGGCACACCTACAGCAACCTGTCTCGCTTGTTCTTGCGCCTGTTCACAGGAATCATGTTCTTGCAGTTGTGCATCCGTCAGATGCTGAGTTTTGACGAGATTGTCCACTCGTTCGACGGTTTTCTCGGACTTTCGCCCGAGAGCGCGATGACCGTCTTGCTGGTTGTGGAGCTGTTGTGTGCAGTGTGCATCATGCTGGGCTTCCTCACGCGTCTTGCCGTCCTTTTCCCGATGGGCTTGATGCTTGTGGCCGAAAACGTGCTGCTGCCGCAGACCTCGGTCACCGATCCCATGTTCAGCTTCTTGCCGGGCTATCCTGTGATGTTCATCGGCATCTTTGTTTACATGCTGCTGGCAGGGCCGGGCAAAATCTCGTTGGATTATTTAATTGCCGCTCACTTCACCGAGAGCCGCGTTGAGGAAGAAGTCCTCGATAAAGCCTGACAACTGAAAACTCAACATGAATATCGCAGTACTCATATCGGGTGGCGTGGACAGCGCGGTCGTCGTTCATCAGCTCATGGAAAAGGGCGAGGACGACCTGCATCTGTTCTACATCCGCATCGGCATGGACAACGACGAGGGCGATTGCAGCGCCGAGGAAGACATCGAGATGTGTTCGCTCATCGCCAAGCGCTACGGCCTCCCGCTGGAGGTGGTCTCACTGCATGAGGAGTACTGGGACCATGTGATGGAATATGCCTTGCGCACGGTGCGTGCAGGCCTCACGCCCAACCCCGACATGATGTGCAACCGCATGATCAAGTTCGGCTTCTTTGAGCAGCGGTGGGGCAAGGATTTCGACATGACGGCCACGGGCCATTACGCAACCACTCGGACCGTTGATGGCGTGAAGTACCTGGCCACGGCGGTCGATCCCGTGAAGGACCAGACCGATTTCCTGGCCCAGATTACCTATGAGCAGTTGCTCCACGTCATGTTCCCCATCGGCGATATGCCCAAGGAAGAGGTGCGCCGCATCGCCGAAAATGCCCATCTGCCTAATGCTTATCGTCGTGACAGCCAGGGTATTTGCTTCTTGGGGCAGATAGATTATAATGACTTTATCCGCCGCCACTTGGGCGAGCGGCCCGGTCCCATCATCGAGTTGGAGACGGGACGCAAGCTGGGTGAGCACCACGGCTACTGGTTCCACACCATCGGGCAACGCAAGGGCCTCGGGCTGAGCGGCGGACCGTGGTATGTGGTGCGCAAGAATGTCGAAGAGAATGTCATCTACGTCTCCAACGGCTATGGCACAGCCAAGCAGTATGGCCGCACGCTCAATCTCGACGAGATGCACTTCATCTCGGGCAACCCCTGGCAGGGTGTCGAGGGCCCTGTGGACATCATGTTCAAGAACCGGCACACGCCCCACATCATGCGCGGCAAGTTCACGCGCCTTGATGACCGTCGCTGGGTCATCGAGAGCGAGGAGGACGTGCAGGGCATCGCACCAGGTCAGTTCGCCGTCATCTATGACGAGAAGGGGCAGTTGTGCTACGGAAGCGGAATTATTGTCAAATAATTGATGACTAAATAAAAACAACTTCATTTTTAAAGTGATACTATAAATGAATAAAGAGGATTTGATTGAACTCAAGGTGTTGGGAATCACGCGCAGCGAGGTGCAGGCCGGTGCCTATGCGCTGCTGCTCGAGAATGCCGACAGCACGCCCGACGAGGCTCGTCGCATACCCATCGTGGTGGGTGCCGCCGAGGCGCAGTCTATCGCCGTTCATCTTGAGCAGGTGATGCCGTCCAGGCCGTTGACGCATGATTTGTTCGTCAGCCTGTTCCATGTCTATGGGATTCAATTGCAATATGTTACCATCTATAGCTTCAAGGACGGTGTGTTTGCCGCGATGCTGCATCTGACCGATGGCAAGACTCAGGTGGAGATCGATTCTCGCACCAGCGACGCCATCGCCATCGCCCTGCGCACGTCGGCCCCGATTTACACCACCCCCGAGGTGATGCAACTCACCAGTTATGAGTGGCGGCGTGACGGAGAATACAAACCGCAGAAACCCGTGCGGCTCGAAGACCTGCCGGTGGAAAAGCTGGAGCGGCGCATGCAGCAGTATGTCGACAAGGAAGAATATGAGAAAGCCGCCCGTGTCAAAAAAATCATCGCGCAAAAAACTAATACCGCCCAGGGTGGTGAGTAATCGGTGGTTTTTTACTAATTTTGTGCACTGGAAACAACAATCATCTAAATAAATTACGATTATGAAGAATCTGAAGTTGAGACTCATTGTGATGAATTTCCTGGAGTTTGCCGTTTGGGGTGCTTACCTCACCTGCATGGGCAACTATCTGGGACGCGCCGGCATGGGAGCCGAGATCTCGTGGTTCTATGCCATCCAGGGTATCGTGTCGATTTTCATGCCCACGCTCATGGGTATCGTTGCCGACAAGTACATCCAGCCCCAGCGTCTGTTGGGCATCTGTCACTTGATTGCCGGCATGGCAATGATTGCTCTGGCCTATATGGGAATGGTCAACCCCATGCCCAACAAGGTGGCGTTCATTGCGATTTACACGTTGAGTGTGGCATTCTACATGCCCACCTTGGCCCTGTCTAACACGGTGGCCTTCACCATCCTGAAGGAGAATGGCATGGACACCGAGAAGGACTTCCCGCCCATCCGCGTGTTCGGCACCATCGGTTTCATCGCCACGATGTGGTTCGTCAACTGTGCAGTGCTTGACAACGGCAGCTTCGGCTTCACCCTGGGCGAGAACGCCAACAAGTTCCAGTACACCTACATGCAGTTCATCGTATCGGGTGTGTTGAGCATCGTGCTCTTCCTCTACTGCATGACCCTGCCCGAGTGCAGGCTGGTGAAGAAGGAGTCCAAGTCGCTTGCCGAGCAGTTGGGTCTGAGCGCCTTCAAGCTGTTTAAGACCAAGAAGATGGCGCTGTTCTTCATT
This sequence comes from uncultured Bacteroidales bacterium, assembly GCA_902784675.1. Lineage (GTDB taxonomy): Bacteria > Bacteroidota > Bacteroidia > Bacteroidales > Muribaculaceae > Sodaliphilus. The sequence goes on from CACZVR010000033.1 coordinate 23,323, forward strand.
TTCTCGGCCATGCTGGGCATGTCGCTGCAGGTGACCAACGGTTTTGCCACCCCCTATCTGACTCACTTCAAGAGCGATCCCGCGATGGCCGACACCTTCGGCGCCAACAACGCCACAATGCTTGTGTCACTCTCGCAGATTGCCGAGGCCCTGTGCATCCTCTTGATCCCGTTCTTCCTGAAGCGTTACGGCATCAAGGTGGTGATGCTCATCGCCATGTTCGCATGGGTGTTGAGGTTTGGCTTCTTCGGTGCCGGCAATCCCGCCTTCCCCGGAGTGATCCTCATCGTGCTGTCCTGCTTGGTATATGGTGTGGCCTTTGACTTCTTCAACGTTTCAGGCGGTATCTTTGTCGACAAGGAGTGCGAGCCCGACGTGAAGGCATCGGCCCAGGGCTTGTTCATGCTCATGACCAACGGCTTGGGCGCCACCATCGGCACGCTTGCTGCTGGTGCCATTGTCAACAGCTTGTGCCACTGGACCGAGGACGGCTTCCTCGTCGGCAACACAGCCACGAGCTGGAGCACCGCATGGTACATCTTCGCGGCCTTCGCCCTTGTGGTTGCCGTGTCATTCATGTTCCTGTTCAAGTACAAACACGTACGCGAAGAGAAGTAGGCTTTAGGTTTTAGGTGCCGCGTATCAGGACATCGTTGACACTTTTGTATCAAGACATCGTTGACACTTTGTATCAGGACATCGTTGACACTTTGATGTCAAGTCGGGTTTCAG
>CACZVR010000034.1 GCA_902784675.1 uncultured Bacteroidales bacterium
ATAGCACCACCCGTTGTCGACCATGAACTTGGGGATGACGCCTGTCACCTCACCGCCCGCATCGAGCGTGCCGTCGGTCACAGCACCCATCAGGCCCACGGCGCCGCCGCCGTTTACACAGCGCCAACCGCCCTCGGCGAGCCTTTGTCCCAACTCGCGAGCAGCCAGCAAGTAACGCTCGTCGATGTTGGCGCTCGAAGCGCAAAATACACACACGTTGCCTTTTATTTCTTGTTTCATGGCTGCAAAGGTAGTAAAAAAAGCGGCAATCGCCGCTTATTAGTTAGGAGAGCTTTATAGTGAGGAGTTAGAAATGAGGAGTTAGGAGTTAATTGGCATCCGCAAGACTGGGCTGACTGGATTGACTGGACTGACTGGACTGACTGGATTGGCTGGACTGACTGGAGTGTGACGAAACGGATAAGACGGAAGATGCCCGCCCTTGATTTCTACACCAATATTGTGAAACGTGAAATAGGCGAATTATCGTGGAATATTTTTTAAAATTCAGCGATGATCAGTGTGATCAGGGTTGATGGGTTGCAGCCCAGTTGTCGAGTTGGGAGCGGTATTTCTCGCGCAGGGCGCGGCAGTGGGTGAGGAGGTCCTGGTCGGTAGAGGCCGAGATGGTCGTTGCCCGAGATGACGGCGACGGTGACTCCGCGGATGTAGTTCTCCCAGCGCTTGGTGTAGTAGTCCCACATCAGGCCGTTCCAGTTGCGGCAGGCATAGTCGTTGAGACTGCCGCCCCAGGTGGTGATGAGACGGCGTGCGTTCATCTCGTAGTAATCCTTGAGTTGGGTGGTGTTGCCCAGGTCGCGGGCCTGTTGCAGCCAGTGGGCCAGTGTGGCGTGGGGGTGATGACTGTTGAGGCAGTCCAGGTCGGAAAGGAGCTCGAACAACGTGTCGCTGTGAGCATAGAAGGCTTTTTTGTCTTTTTCCTGATAGGCCTTGTCAAAGGCTTGCTTTTCGGTGAGAAAGAGGTCGCCCAGCAGTTGGCGCCCCACCCAGATGAGGTCGATGGCCATGGCGTCGGTGGCGACACGTTCCTGCTCGAGCAGGGCGTCCCACACGGCGAGCATGTCGCGTGGGTTGTACTTGACCTTGCGGCTTTCCTTGCCCATGGCAGGATAGGAGCAGGGCAGGGGGGCAGCGAAGTTGCCCGGGGTGATGTCGAGCACTTTGTCATAGAGCAGTCGCCAAGCCTCGCGCGCATGTCGGTCTTCGCGCCCCGCATGTCGGTCGGCGAGTTCGTTGACGACCTGTTCGTCGGTCTTGGCGAAGTCCCATGCCTTCTCGAGGATGTACTCATAGGGGAACTGCTGCACGTCGAGGCCCTCGAGGGTCGAGCCGATGCCCACAAGGTTGTCGCCACACTCGGCAAGGGCTTTTTCGATGCGTTCGCCCGCCTCCTTGACGCGGCCTTGTACGTTGGTGTTGCCGCCGAAGTTGCCCAGGTAGCACCAGATGAAGGGTTGGTCGTAGAAGCCGTCGTGCTCGCGCCACATCTCCTTGTACTCGCAGTAGTAGTCGAGCATCGTCATCTTGCCCTGCGGCACGCCGGTGAGCATGGCGCAGGTGCGCTCGCGGGTGTAGTCCTTGCGCTGGTAATAGAGGAACCAGGCCATCTGCAGCCACTCGGCTTGCGGGTCGACGGCCGTGAGGCTTTCATAGATGTGCTTGGTGACCGTGTTGAGGTAGTCGGGCTCAAAACTGGGGGGATCCACCTCGTTGAACGGGTCGATGCCGTAGATGTGGTCGGTGCCGAATAGGCGAGTCTGCTCCTCGAGGAACATGCGCTGGATGCGGCTGTAGAGCGGGTCCTCGCTGTTGAGAAAGCAGGTGCGGTATTGCTCGTCAAAACCCGCCCAGGTGGAGAGTGACTGGATGTCGGCGTCGGGGAAGAGGTTGCGCAAGGCGGCGGGCACATGACCTGCAAAGGCGGGCAGCACGGGACGCATGTTCAAGGCGCGCTCACGCTCCACGATGCGCTGCTGCAAGGCCGTCTGGTCATCGAGCCATTGTTTGGGCAGGGGGCCGCACCAGCCGTCGATGTTGGCCATGCGATGCCAGGGCATGTAGGCCGGGCCGGTGAAGTAGGCGCGCACCTGCTGGTCGCTCATGCCCAGCCTGGTCCACACGTTGTACCACACCGCTTCCTGTCCCGTGATGGCCAGCGGCAGATTCACGCCGTTCAAAGCCATCCAGTCGATGAAGCGTTCCCAGTCGCGCCATTGCCAGAAGGGCATCGTGTAGCCCCAAGTGCAGTAGTTGAGGAAGAAACGCTGCGGCACGCGGGCCGTGATCTGCTCGGGTGCGGGCACGTCGGGCAAGGCCTTGGGCAGTTCAACAGCCACGTCGGCATACCACGACACGGTCGAGTGGCAGTAGCGGTTCAGGTAGCGGTTCAGGCCCACCGCCATCGACCCCGCGTTGTTGCCGCCGATGACGACATTACCGCCCTTGCTCTCGAGAGAGAACACGTCCTTGCCGCCGTCGGCCTCAATTTTCTTGAACTGCACCTTTTGGGCCAGCGGAGCCGACAAGCGGGCAGCCAAGGCTTGGGCCTGCTCCACATCGGTGTCGGTTATCGCACTGGCGGCCAGCGTGATCATCAACGCTATCCATATCGTGAATTGTCTTGTCATAGTCCTGTGGGTGTTGATTGCAGAAGTCATTTGGTTGGAAACGCAAATTTAAGGATAATTATTTACAGTCGGTGTCAGATGGCTGTTTTTTATTAATTTTGTGGTCCAAAATGAATGTTCAATTATGATTGGGACGATTGTCAACACTTGTACCATTGTGGCGGGTACACTCATCGGGGTGGCCTTACACAAGGGCATCAAGGACAAATACAAGCATGTGCTCTATGACGCGTTGGGACTGGCTTGTTTCGCCATCGGGTTGAACGCGGTGGTGACCAACCTGCCCAAGAGCCAGTATCCTGTGCTGTTCATCGCCGCCATGGCGATAGGCAGTATCGTGGGCGTGGCGCTTGACATCGACGGGCGGTTTCACAGGCTGGTGGAGCGCAAGAGCAAGAGTGACGGAGCCTCGGGCACCCGCCTTGCCGACGGCCTTGCGACGGCGACGCTGGTCTATTGCATCGGTCCGTTGTCGATGCTGGGGCCTGTCATCAGCGCGCTGGAGGGTGACCACACCTTCCTGTTCACCAATGCGACGCTCGACCTGGTGACGGCGACCATCTTCGGCTCGACCTATGGCATCGGGATGTTGCTGGCGGCACCCGTGCTGTTCTTGTGGCAGGGCATGTTCTATGGTGTGGCGATGCTGTCGAGCACGGCCGTGAGCGAGGCGTTGATGGCCGAGTTGCTCATCGTGGGCGGCCTGCTCATCACGGGTTCGGGCCTGTCGCTGCTGCGCATCAAGGATTGTCATGTGCTCAACATGTTGCCCGCCTTGCTCGTGCCGCCGTTGTGGTTCTTATTGATGTGGATATTATAAAAAAGGGAATGATGAAAATATTACGATTTGCGCTTTTACTTGCTGTGCTGGCTGGGGTGAACGTCCCTGTGTGTGGCCAGATAGTCTCGGCGAGAAGTGAAACAGCAATTGCCGACAGCATCCGTGAAGAATTGGACCGCAGGCCTTACTTCAGCCTTTACAAGGACACCTATTTTGTGGGCGGCACAGTGCTGGGCGGCAAACCCACCGAATTCAACAGTGATGTCAAGTTCCAGATCAGTTTCCAGCAGCGCCTCACCAAAAGTTCGCTGCCCTGGAACAGCTATCTGTACTTGTTTTATACTCAAAAGGCATTGTGGAACGTGTTTGAACGCTCGTTGCCGTTCCATGATTTGAATTTCAACCCTGGTATCGGCATTTCGCGTTTTATCATCATGAAAGGCCACCTCATCGGCAAGGCCACTATGATGATCGAACACGAATCCAACGGTCGCGACGGTACCGCGTCACGCAGCTGGAACAAGATTTCGTGGGCCGGAGAAGCCTACATCTCCCCCTTCCTGATGGCGCATGCCAAGTTCTGGATTCCCATCATTGACGGCAAATACAACAAAGACATTTTGAAATTCATGGGTATCTCGCAAGCCGGTTTCCAGGCCAGGAGCAATGATGACAAATGGGTGCTCGACATGACGCTGGTCAAGCGTCAGGGCTGGAACCTGAACTTCAACACGATTGTCCAGCTGGGCTACCGCATTAACCACAACTCCAACCAGTTCATCATGCTGCAGTACTACAACGGCTACGGCGAGAGTATGCTGGACTACAACCAGTATCATTCGCGCATCCGCATCGGTCTGCTGATCCGTCCCCGCTTCTTCAGCGACTTCTGATAATCTTATTGTTCAAAGAATATTGGGTGTGTCAAACGGCACACCCAAATTGATTATTATTTAACCAGAGATGGTTAGAAACTGAAGTTTTTCCAGTCATTGTTGGGGTAGGTTGTGATTGCTCTTGGGGTCTGCTTCTTGCGCAGTTCTAATGTGGGTGCCACATTGCTGACGTTGCGCTGGATGCCTTGCCCCAGTTTTCCGTAGGTGATCATACCTTCGGATTCTTGCAATTCCTTGAGCAGGTAGTAGGTGAACAACCCGTGCCCTTCATCTTGGTAGCTTTGAGCCGTTTCGTTGCCAAGTGCCGCTGAGAACACCACCAGGTTACCCGTTGTGGGCAGGGCGGTCTGTGCTTCAACCTCCACAGCACGTTCAACGTTCAAGCCCTCATTGTCGCGGCTCACGCCACTGAAACAGGCATCAATGAAGATGGTCGTGCGCTCAAAACCGAGATTGCCAACCATGGCATAGAACTCATCGAGAGCGATGCCCTGATGCGGTTTGGTGCCATAGACGTCGGTGGGCAAGAGATAGGCCTTATTGTGGTCCATGATGTCGGGGACCCCATGACCGGCGTAGTAAATGATGAGTTTTTTGTAGTTGCGGTCGGTAATCTCATGCGTGAGCCAGTCGTCCAGTTCCTGCTCAAGAATCATGTGCTTGGTGGCGTCGTTGCACAGGTGCACGTTGGATGCGGGAACGCCCAGCGTCTTCTTGCAATACTCGGCAAAGATCATGGCATCGTTTTGGGCGAAAGGCACATCAGAGACGAACCTGTAATGCTCATTGCCGATAATCAGCGCATAGGTGTCGTTGCGCATGACTTTGGATTCGGGAATATCGGTATCAACTTTGGAGATCCTGCCGCTCTCTTGAAAGGGTAAGGCATTTTTCAAGCAGATGGCTACAGACTCCTTGTCCAGACCATACTCTGAGCAGTTGTCCACATTGATGTTCATGGGCAGGTTGCGGATTTCTCCAGTGTAGTTCTTGTAGGTCGTTTTGCCGTCGACCTGCACCTCGGTGGCAAAGGTAGCCTTGCCGAGCAATGCATTGCTGCCCACCTCGATGAGACTGAGGTTCGTGCAGTTAAGGAAAGCTTGATCCTCGACACGAGCGAGGTTGGGAATCTTCACCGACCTGAGCGATGAGCAGTTGGCGAAGGATATGGTGCCGATGCGCTTCACATTCACGGGGATGGAGAAGTTGAACAGGCTCTTGCAGTTGAGGAAGGCCCCCCAACCGATTTCCATCAGAAAAACATCCTGGAAATCCACCGAAGTCAATTCCTCGCAATTGGCGAATGCGCATGAGCCAATGCGACCGATGCCGTGACCAATGACTACTTTGCGAATCGCCAGTTTCTGCTTGGTCCACGGCGCCAAATCCTTGGACAGGTCATAGTCGGGGATTGCCACCAATCCCTTTTGGATGTTGCTGTTGGTCAGATACAGCGTGCGTCCGTCGAAGGTCCACTCGATGTCGCTTCCACATTTGCCTGATTTGGGATTGGTGTTTTGGGCTGGCATCATTGCCACCCCACAAATCCCGACCATCAGCAGCAGGATAAATCGTTTGATGATATTCATTACCAACGGAATTGCAAGTAAAGGCGACCGGCATTTTCTTTAACCTTCATTTTGTTGGTGCCGAAGTCATTGTCAATAGGCTTGTACTTCAAGCTTCCATCGTTGCGGAACTCGTATCCGATGCCGATGTGGTCCCAAGTGATGTTGCCGCCGAAGGCCGTATGCAGGCCATGAGCCCAAGCCCACTGGTCCTTGATTGCCTTGTCGGCCGAAACATTCTTGATCAAGGCACCCTCGGCACCGTAGCCCACATGGAAGTAAAAGTGCAGACGGATTTTGTCGGCACCCTTGCTGTGCAGTGTTGCAAAAGGATAGAGCGTGAGAGACGGACCGATGGACATGGCATATCCCAGTGTCATCTTCTCGTTGTGCCAGGGGAGGTTTTTGATTTGCTCACCTTGGGTGAAATCAGCAATGGTGTCAGCTTTGTACTTATTGAAATTAAAGTCCATCCAAGTGAAATCAAGACCGATGAACATTACTGAGCCGATGGGTTTCTTGTGAAGGTTGTAGGTGTGTCCCATCTGCAATCCGACGCCGATATCATTCTTGTACTCATGAGAAAGCTTGTGAAGCGTTGAGGGGAACTCGTCGGACGAGAATTTCGTCTTGTTGTAACTGATGTTCAAGAAGGTGGTGTGACTCCAAATGTCTCGCTGGCGGTTTACATTTTCATAGTCAGCTTTACTTTGGGTCTCCATCGCGATGATGTCATTGAGCGACATGACGGTGGTGTCTCCTTGTTCGGTGGCATAGCTGGTTAATGCACAGGCGATTGTAAAAATCGAAAGCAGTAATTTTTTCATAATGGTTTTGGAATAGTGTAGTGAATTATTATGTTGTGATTAATGTCATTTGGAAAGGAACTCAATCATTGCTTGCGCATCGGCTTGTCGGTCGGGTGGAATTACCCCGAGGGCGCCGAATTGATGCAGGTCATCGAGGAAGGTGTCCTTCAGACTCCCGGCATACTGTTGATAGATTTCGCGGGCGCGAGTCATGTCGCCCAGACACAAGTAGGCTAGTGCCAGATTGGCATGGATGAACAGCTTGGTGTCGTCATGCGACAATCCCTCGTTGGCATAATCCACAGCTTGCTGGAAGTTGCCTTTTAATAGCGCATGATTCGCCAGATTGCCGAAGGAGCGGGCCACATCTGGTTCATATTGTGCAGGGTCGGCCTTTGCCAGTTCCTGATTGATGGCCAATTCTTCAAGATAGAGTCCTTCGCTTTGCTGACTAAGTTGCTGCATGTCCAGCACGGTGGCCAGATTTCTTAACACCTTTGCCACGTCAGGCCGATATTCAGGGCCATTTGTCGCCAAATTGTGATATGCGTCAAGCGCTTGCTGGAAAAAACGGCTGCTCTGTTCAAGCCTGTCGGCCTGGAAGCAAGCGATGCCTAGTTCATAGGCTTTCTGGGCCAGTTGGGGCAGATAGATGGCAGGCGCGTTTTGTGCCAGGGTTGTGTACGTTGCCAACTCCTCTTCATTCGTTGAGTAACCTAGGTCGCTGCGTTGGTGATTGTGGTACTGGATGGCGAGGTTGGAAAGTGAGGCTGCCAACTTGGGACCATGAAGGGTCATGTCTTCGTTGGCCAACTGGCGATAGATGCGTACTGCTTCGTCAAGCATAGTTTCGCACTGCCGCCCGTTGATGCCGTTGTAGTGATACAAGGCCGCCAGATTGTTTAATGTCGCTGCCACGTCGGCTTGATAGACTTGCGGTTCGTTATTGGCCAGCTTGCGGTAGATTTCGAGCGCATCGCTGTGCATTTTTTCGCTCTCTTGGAAATAATTGTTGGTGTTGTAGAGCAATCCCAGGTTGTTCATCACAGCTGCCACGCGCGGCATGAATGCGCGGGCATCCTCCTTGGCCAGATTGAGATAGGTTCCAAGCGACTCGCTGAAAAGGGCCTCGCTTTTTTCAAAAGTCTCTTTGCTGTTGGAATAGAGCAGGGCGAGGTTGTTCTGTACCGATGCGACATAGGCATCATAGACCTGAGGTGTCTCCTCGGTCAAGCCCTTGTAGATGGAGAGAGCCTCTTGGAAGAGTGAGATGGCTTGATTGTTGCGCCCTTGCTCGGCATGGAGTAGCGCCACGTTATTGAGTGTGAAAGCGAGCAATGGCTCGGATGCCTGCGGATTGGCATTGGCTTGCGCTCGGGCTGCCTCCAGTGCAGCTTTGTAGTATTCATCGGCACGTTGCTGCCATCCGCGTTTCTGGAAGAAACAGCCGGCATCGAACTGCCAGTTGGGGTTGGTTTTGTCCAAGGCGGCTCTCAAGGCGATGTAATGGGCAGCTGAATCATTCTTGTGCTCCATGAAGAATTTCTCGAAGAAGTGATAGCAATCCTGAGCGATGTCATCACGGTTTCTCTTTTCCGAGGCTTCACTTTTTTCAAGGCTCGAGCGCATTTGAGCGTTAGCATCATGGTGCTTGTTCAACTCGTCGATGCGAGCATTGATGTCGCCCTTGGAGCGCAGCAGGGAGTCGGCCTCGGTCAAACGCCCGTTGAGGATGCAGTCGCTAATGCGCAAATTGAATTTGTCCTCTTGGTCAAAGTCGATTTGTGCATAGCGTTCGGCCATGTCGCTGATGAGACGCTCGTTAATTTGCTGCTCATCGTAGAGTTGCCGCAGGGCCTCTTGGTATTGCATGGTGGTGATGCGGTTCTCTTCCATGAGTTTCTCGATCTCATCTTCCCTGGCCTGTAGCTGGCGTTGGAGTGTGCGGCGAATCTTGCGCTCGTTCTCAAGTTTGTCGGCGGTGAGCCGCTCGGGTGTTTCCAAAACCAGAGTAAGAGGATTGGATGAAAAGACATACTGCCTGATGACGACTTCGGGGTCGGTGAGGACATACCCTTGCTTCTTCACGCCTTGCACGAAGAATGTTTTGCTGGGAACGGGAAAAGAAAACTTGCCATTAGCCTGAGAAACCACGGTGCTACGGTCCTTGATTCGCACCGTCGCTCCAGCAAGAGGAGTGCCGGGAATCACTTTGCCGTTACCACTCATCCTGCCTTTGGTTTTCACATATCCTGCTTGTGTTTGTGCCAATGAAGCGGTCATGGTGCATACACAGATCAGGAGCAGTATTAGTTTCTTCATGAGAAATAAAGTAATATTCAATTGGTCAAGATTAAATTGCAAATTTACAATAAATAATTTACAGTGAGGTGGTTTTTTCGGAAAAATCGGTGAATGAACTTGTTGGGCATATTTTTCATGGTGTAAAATTTTATTTGTACTTTTGCGACAGATAAACACAAAACTTTATTGATATTATGCAGTATTGGATTAATCATAACGGTGTGCAGACTGGCCCGGTGGAGCTTGATGCCATCAAGGAGATGAAACTTACTTCAAAGGCATACGTTTGGCACGAGGGTTTGAGCGAGTGGGTGAATATCACTCAGGTGCCCGAATTGCAAGGTGTGTATGTTGTTGAGACTGAACAAGCCGAGGCCGTTACAGGACAGCCCTACCAGCCTGTGCAGCAACCAGCGTCGCAGCCTGTGCAGCCTGTGGGCCAGCAACCCATGCAGCCAGAAGTTGCTGAACCGTGCCCGCCCACCAACCTCGTGTGGGCCATCATCACCACGCTGTTGTGCTGCCTGCCCGCGGGTATCGTCGCCATCATCTATGCCTTGAAGGTGCAGAACAAGTACCGCGAGGGTGACATCGAGGGAGCCAAGCGTGCAAGCGAGGTGGGTGCCTGGTGGTGTATTGCCTCGATCATCTTGGGCATCCTGTCGTGGCCGCTTGTCTCAATGATCCAGATGTCGGCAATGTCGTCCTAATGCCCGCGCATGATGCGCCGCTCGCTCATCATCACGGTTGTTGTCTTTTTGTTGCTGGTGCTCGGCTTCGTTTACTTTGCCGTTGACCCGGCATCGTCTGATGTGTTCCCGCGGTGCACGTTCTTGACGCTCACAGGCTACAAATGCCCCGGTTGCGGCAGTCAGCGTGCCATCCATGCGCTGTTGAACGGCGATGTGGCGGGAGCATTCAGGTATAACGCGATGTTGCTGGTGGCCATCCCCTGGATTGCCTTGTGCCTGTTCGCCGAGTCGCGACGCACCCGCGATCCGCGATTGTATGCCCGCCTGAACGCCCCGTTGCTCATCTGGCTTTTTCTTGTCATGGTGCTGCTGTGGTGGCTGCTGCGCAATATCTTTAACTGGTAACCTAAAAACGATAGAATAACACGATGAAACAATATCTTGACCTGGTGCGCCACGTGATGGAGCATGGCGTGGACAAAGAGGACCGCACGGGAACCGGCACGCGCAGCGTGTTCGGCTACCAGTTGCGCTGTAACCTCGCTGACGGGTTCCCGCTGCTCACGACCAAGAAAGTGCACCTCAAGTCGATCATCTATGAGCTGCTGTGGTTCCTGAGGGGTGACACCAACGTGCGCTGGCTGCAGGAGCATGGTGTGCGCATCTGGAACGAGTGGGCCGACGAGAACGGCGACCTGGGTCCTGTGTACGGCAGCCAGTGGCGCGCGTGGCCCGACGGTCATGGTGGCACCATTGACCAGATTGCCCAAGTCATAGACCAAATCAACAACACGCCCGACAGTCGTCGCATCATGGTGAGCGCATGGAACGTCGCCGAGGTGCCGACGATGAAGCTGCCTCCGTGTCACTCGCTGTTCCAATTCTATGTGGCCGATGGTAAATTGAGTCTGCAACTGTATCAGCGCAGCGCCGATTTGTTCCTGGGTGTGCCATTTAACATCGCGAGCTACTCGCTGTTGCTGATGATGGTGGCCCATGTGACAGGTCTGGAGCCGGGTGAATTCATCCACACATTCGGTGACGCTCACATCTATCGCAACCACTTTGAGCAAGTGCGTGAGCAGTTGTCGCGTGAGCCGCGCCCGTTGCCCCGCATGGTGCTCAACCCCGAGGTCAAGTGCATCGATGACTACAAGTATGAGGACTTCACACTCGAGGGTTATGATCCCTGGCCCGCCATCAAGGGCGTTGTTTCGGTTTGATTTTGATTAGTGATTAGAGATTAGTGGGGGAATTCGGATTATGAAATCGATTCAAGCGATAGTGGCAGTGGCGAGTGACTGGGGTATAGGGCGCCAGGGAGATCTGTTGTGTCATCTGCCGGCCGACATGAAGCACTTCAAGGAAGTGACGATGGGGCACAGCATCGTGATGGGGCGCAAGACCTTTGAGTCGTTCCCTCGCCGTCCATTACCCGGGCGCCAGAATATCGTCATCACCCGCAATGCCGATTGGCAATACCCTGGGGTGACCGTGGCGCATTGCCTTGAAGACGCCATCGCTGCCGCCGAGACAGACACCGTTTTCATCATTGGCGGAGCGCAGATCTATGCGCAGGCGCTGCCGTTGGTTGACGTGCTGCACCTGACGCAGATTCATGCTCGCTGGGCGAGTGCCGACGTGTTCTTTCCCGCCATTGACATGAACGAGTGGGAAGAGGTGAGCCGCGAGCACCACAACAGCGACCACAGGAATGCCTATGAGTTTGATTTCGTCACCTTAAAACGCCGCAAGTCATGAAATATTTTCTCATTGCCGGTGAAGCGTCGGGCGACCTGCATGCCGCACACCTGATAGCATCGCTCAAGCAGCAAGACGAGCATGCCGAATTCCGATTCCTGGGGGGCGACCTCATGGCTGCACAGGCAGGTGTGCGCCCTATCATCCACTACAGCGACATGGCCTACATGGGTTTCATGGACGTGATTAAGCACTTGGGAAAAATTTTAGGCTTTTTGGGGACTGCACGGCACGCCATTGACGAGTGGCGTCCCGATGCGGTGGTGCTGGTTGATTATCCCTCGTTTAACCTCAAGGTGGCAAAATATGCCCACAACCTGGGCATCGGAGTGCATTATTTCATTTCGCCCAAGGTGTGGGTGTGGAAAGAGTGGCGTGTCAAGGACATCCGCCGCTATGTGGACCACATGTACTGCATCCTGCCGTTTGAGCCCGACTGGTATCAGGAGCGGGGTTACAAAGCGACCTATGTGGGCAATCCTACCGTGCAGGAGGTAGCTCAAGCGAGCATGGACTTTCCTGATTTTGCCGGTTTCATAGAGCGGCACAGTCTTGCCGACCGCTCCATTATCGCCCTTGTGCCCGGTTCACGCGTGCGGGAAATACGCGACAATCTGCCCCTGATGCTTGAGGCTGCCGCCCGTCATCCCGAGTATCAGGCGGTCATTGCCGGGGCTCCCAGCATTGAGGACGCCCTTTATCGCGATGTGATGGGCAGCAAAGCCATTCCGGTTTTGCGTGACGCGACCTATCCCCTCGTGCATCACGCCCGCGTGGCGCTGGTCACCTCGGGCACGGCAACGCTCGAGACCGCTCTGCTGGGCACGCCACAGGTCGCCTGCTACCGTTTCAACGGCAGCAAGTGGTCTTATAATTTCTATCGCAGATTGCTGACGGGGAAATATGTCACCCTACCCAACCTCATCACCGATGAGCCCGTCATCCCCGAGTTGCTCATGCACCTGTGCACCGTGGACAGCATCGACGAGCACCTGTCGCAACTGTTGGGCGACACCCCTGAGCGCAATGCCATGCTCGCCGGTTACCGTCGCCTGTCCGAGCGCCTGGGCACCGACGTCTGCACCGCAACCGCCGCCCGCCTGATCGTTGAGAATACCATTTAAGGTTTCATCGTGGCAAATATCGCAGCCACGATTATAATGATTGATTTAATTGTGACTCAATGTCGCGATAGTTGAAGTGACCCGTGAACGAGTCGCCATTCTTGTCTGTGCCGGTGTTTATTATTTGTGTCATAACTGTCTCTTGCTCAAATAAGGCCTTGAAATACTTCAGGCTCTTGTAGAAATCGTTGTGAATTGTCGGCGACAGTTTAATTTCAAAGGCGCTTACCGATAGCAAACTGTCGTCAAGCACAACATCCACTTCATATTGGCTGCGATCACGATAGAAGAAAAGGTTGTTGTCCAAACCATGATTCAAGCGGTGTTTCAGGATTTCTGCCACAACCATATTTTCAAATATCTGGCCACGCAGTGGATGGGTCTCGAGTTGATGCGCATTTTGGATGCCCAGCAAGTAGCATACAAGTCCCACATCATAGAAATAGATTTTTGGCGTCTTTACAAGTCTCTTGCCGATATTGCGGTAAAATGGTTGCAGCCTGAATGCGACATATGTCGCCTCAAGAACGTTCATCCATTCCTGGATGGTTGGCAGCGAAACACCCAACTCATTTGAAATGCTTTTTGCATTGAATTCACACCCAACACGAGATGCGCTGATGATAATAAACTTGCGAAACTCAGCCAAGTGTCGGATGTTCATGACTTGTTGGATGTCTCGCTGAATATAAGTGTTGTAGTATTGTCGGTAAACGTCTACTGCAGGTATGTCATTGGCCCATACAGCGGGATAAAAGCCCCGATGCATGATTTCAAAATCATCGAGCAAACGGTCTTCATCATTCAATTCTGCGACCGCGAAAGGCAATAGCGTCAGTATCGCTGTCCTGCCCGCAAGTGATTGGGTCACTTTTTGTGATATCTGCAAATTGTTGCTTCCAGTCAACACAATATTGGCATTAGGATTAGCATCAACAACTACTTGAACTGAATTCAATATTTCGGGCATGCGCTGCACTTCGTCGATGATGAGTCCGTCGCAGTATCGTTCAATAAACCCTTTGCGGTTCAGTTCCAACTCGTTCAAAATGGTCTCGTCCTCAAGATTTACATAATGGTACTGAGGAAACACCATTTTGCATAATGTTGTTTTACCAGATTGCCTCGGTCCTGTGATTGTGACGACGCGAAACAGACCCTTCAAGCGTAGTAATTCTTGTGATAAAAGCCTGTTATACATACCAATAAATCAATGTTGACAAAAGTAAAGTTGTATTTTATTTTTGGCAAAAATAATATGATTTTGAATATTTCACAAGAAAATTGCCATTTTTTTGTGACAGAGAATCAGATTTGAATGCAACAAGAGTGGGTTGCCGCTTGAAGGCTGACAACGTTCTACTGTTTATCTATCTGCGGGATTCACCTTGGGGACCATCCATTGGGGGTTGGTCTGGAATTTTTGCCATGCCTCTTGCAGTTGAGGCTTGCAGGCGATGATGAGCTGGTGGGCTGGGGTGGTGTTGGTCGGGTCTTTTTCGATTGTATTGATGTAGTCCAGCAGGTTGTAGCAGGTGTTGTATTGTCCGGTGGCAAGCAGGGCTTGGGGTTTGCCGGCGGCTTTGTCCTCGGGAGTGAACCACAGCGTGGTGTTCATGCTGGCGGCGAGTTTGCTGTTGCGCTGAATGGCTTCGCTGGGCTTGAGTTCACTGGGGAAGTCCTGATACTCCCATTTTCTCTTCTTCTGCTTCTTGCCGTTTCTCTTTGGCTCGCTCGGTTTCAGTTCGTAGATGGTGCTGGTGATGCGTCGGTTCAGCCAATCATTGTTTTCGTAGACGGAGTCATAGTTTTTCCTGCGCAACTGATTGAGGAAGACCTCACTGCTCATCATGATGATGGATTTTGCTCGGTTCATGACCATCGCCTCGACCGAAGCGAATTTCATGTGGTTGAGGAAACGTGCCCGATCACCGATAAAGGTGCTGCTGATGGCCTTGAATATCTTGTTCTTGAACAGAGCACCGACGATGTTCAGCAGGGTGACGATGGCCAGGATGACCGTCATCACGCCCAACCAGAAGTTGCTGCCCAATACCAGAGCGAGAATGAACAGAACCATGACTACTGCCTCGCTGATGAGGCCGTAGTTGCGCAGGCGGCCCAGAGTGAGGCGTCCGGCACTCTTGGGGAGCATTTGCTCGCTGGGTGCGTAGCCGTCCATGTCGGGCCCGGCGACGTCGCTGATGATGACGAGGTCAAACGCCTTGTCCTTGCGCTGCTTGTCCTTGCGGTAATCGTGCAGTCGTTCCTCGGCAAGCATGAGAGGGCCGATGCCTTGGTTATCGACCACACCGCCGTCCATGATGCCGAAACGTGTGGTGATGGTGGAGGCAATGTCGGACTGCTGCGACACTTGGAAGTCATCGGGATACATCATCGGCTCAAAGCCGCTGGGGAAGCATGAGGAGCAAGCCAGCGCTTCGCCGGGAGTGATGTGACGCGCCGTATCAAGTCCGATGTAGTGATCATTGTTGCCGAACACGCCATAGGAGATGCGATTCCCCGAGGTCATATAACCATAGGTGACACGGAAACGGAAAGGCAGCGAGTTATCAAAGTCGGTCGCCAGGGCCGTGTAGTCCTTAACGGGTATGGGGTCCTTGTCGTCCTCGCGGCCCATGCTGTCAATGATATCGCCCATCGTGGCGCCCTTGAACAGGTATTTGTCATAGATGCCGGCCATGATTTTGATGCTTGATGCGTCGCGGTTGGCTTTCTCGGCGCCGATGCCGTTCAGGGCATGTGTGACCAGGTCCTCGTTGCACAGGAAGTGGAACAGTTCGTTGACCATCTCATCGATGGGTTGCCCCTTGGCAAGGGCAAGCATGTATTTCAAAGCCGGGATGGTGCCACCCGACACCGAGGTGAGCGCTGTCACGCAACTGAGGAGTGTGCGCCCATCTTCCAGGCGGATGGAGTTCAAGAAAGATAAGGTGCCCAAGTCGAAGGTGGCTGCTCGGTAACCGCCGCCCGAGAATGCCATGCCGATATTCAGTTCGTTTTCCATAATCGTCGCTTTTAATGGTTCGCACAAAGGTAATAAAAAAAGCGGCAATCGCCACTTTTTTGATGAGAGATGATGGTTAATTCGTTGTTTATAGCACTTCGTCCTGAGTGAGGCAGGCAGTGAAGCCCATGTCGCGGGAACGCTCCTTGTCGAACATGCAATAGGTGACATCGCCCTCGTCGCACAGTCGACCCTGGCTGTCGTGCAGGGTGACGTGGACGGTGTAGAAGTTGCGCACGTTGCTTGTGATGCGGCCGCGCAAGGTGATCTGCGGGTCGCGCGTGGAGACGGGACGGCGGAATTTCACCTCCAGCTTGGTGGTGACGCCTGCTGCCTGTAAGCGACGTGAGAGCACCCAGTTAGCCAGCTCGTCGATGAGCGTGCTGATGATGCCGCCGTGCAGGGTCTCGACCCAACCGTCGTAGTTGACACAGGGCGACCATGTGGTGACCACGTCCTCGCCGTCTTCCCAAAATTCAAGGTGCAGTCCGATGGGATTCGTCGGGCTGCAGCCAAAGCAGTTGTAACCCTCTTTTTCGAGGTATGGATTAATCAATTTCTTCATCTTCATACATGAATTATTAAACTACGAATTACACCAATCTCACGAAAAAAGCATGTAAAAACAGTTTAGTTTGCGTAATTGGTAGTTTTAATTTTTGTGTAGTTTCTCTTGTTGCTTTCGGTGATGCCAAAAGTAGTGCAAGTTGAGAGGGAAACAAAAACTATTTTTTGTTTTCCCGAGACGCAGCCTGCTTTCGGTGATGCCAAATCTCCAGGCTGTTGATGGCGTTTTGCCACAGGATGTAGCAACCGGGACCGGCCACTGACAGGGGACTGAGGTAGGTGTAGGCAATCCACACGGCAAAGGCTGTGTTCTTTTGTCCCAGGCCTTGTCCGCTCTCGATGACGGTGCCGAAGAAGTGGCCGATGTAGCGTCCCACTGCGAACTGTGCCAGGCAGATGAGCAGCGACACCAGGGCGATAGCGATGAGGAACATCATGGGAGCGTGGCTGTTGATGATGTTCTTTACCGTGCAACCCGTGACGATGGTCAGCGAGATGCCCCACATGTAGAACGACAGGTCCTGGATGGCGACCAAGCGCTGCTGCACGCGCGGCAGGTAATGCTTGACCAGATAGGCCGCAATGAGCGGCAACACCAACACGAGGAACACCTTGTACATGATCATCCAAAAGGCGGCCCAGAAACTGATTTCCACCCCCTTGTCGATGAGCGGGAACACCACAGGCACAGCAAAGACGGTGACGATGTTGGACAAGAACACATAGCTGGTCATCGTCTCCAGATTACCGCCTAGCTTGCCGGTCACCACGGGGGCAGCACTGGCGCCCGGGCAGATGATGCATGTGAGGATGCCCTCCATGAGGATGAGGTCTTTGCCTTTCATGTCAAAACCGATGATGAGGGCCGTGATGAGCACGACAAACACCACCTGGAACACCGACACCCACAGGTGCCACATCGCCGGCCGCATCTTGTGGAAGTCCACGCGCAGGAACGTCGTGAACAGGATCAGACTCATGAACAGCGGCAGGATGGTGTCGAATATCGGCGCCATGACCTCGCTGATGGGGTCAAGAGCCGGCACCCAAAAGAATATGAGATAGATGACGGTACCCGCCACAATCGCGCTGGGCAACGTCCAATTCTTCAGAAAAGTGATAATGGTCTTCATAGCGGGTGCAAAATTACTCTATTTTATGGAGATTGAACGCATAAGAAAATGAAATCTGCCGTTTTAAGGTTTATGTTATATGTTATATATCTTACGGCGAGATAGGCTGCGCCTCGGGAAAATCAAAATAAATTTTGTTTTCCGCTCGGTTTGCACTATGTTGCCTAGCGGCGAAGATAGGCTGCGCCTCAACAAACTCAAGAAAAAACAAGTTTTTCTTGCCTTTGTGTTCGGCTTGCACTATCTTTGCCGAAGATTTGAAACTAATTGACTTAAAACATAAAACTTGAAAATCATGAACCGACTTTCGGACCGTATTAACGCACTGGCACCCAGTGCCACTCTTGCCATGTCTCAAAAGAGCAGCGAATTGCGCGCTCAGGGCGTGGACGTGATCAACCTCTCGGTGGGCGAGCCTGACTTTTTCACCCCCGACCACATCAAGGCTGCCGCCAAGCAGGCCGTTGACGACAACTTCTCGTTCTATTCTCCTGTCCCCGGTTACCTGTCGCTGCGTCAGGCGGTGTGTGAGAAACTGCGCCGCGAGAACGGCTTGGAGTACACTCCCGATCAGATCATTATCGGTAACGGTGCCAAGCACGAGTTGTGCAACGCCATCATGGCGCTCATCAACCCTGGTGACGAGGTGATTATCCCCACTCCCGCATGGGTGAGCTATGTGCAGATGGTCAACCTCGCCGGCGGCAAGAACGTGTTGCTGCCCTCGAGCATGGAGAAGAATTTCAAAGTCACTGCCGAGGAACTCGAGGCTGTCATGACCGACAAGACCCGTCTCATCGTCATCTGCTCGCCCAGCAACCCCAGTGGCGCCATCTATACCCGCGACGAGCTGAAAGCCATCGCTGCTATGCTGGAGCGTCATCCCGATATGATGGTGATCGCCGACGAGATTTATGAGCACATCAACTATGTGGGCAAGCATGAGTCGCTGGCACAATTCGATGCCATCAAGGAGCAGGTGGTTATCATCAACGGTGTGTCCAAGGCATACGCCATGACCGGTTACCGCATCGGTTACATCGCTGCCCCGCTGTGGGTCGCTAAGGCTGTGAACAAGATGCAGGGTCAGTACACCAGCGGTGTGTCCTCGATTGCCCAGAAGGCTGCCGAGGCTGCCTATAACGGTCCGCAGGACTGCGTCGAGGAGATGCGCGTCGCCTTTGAGCGCCGCCGCAACCTCATCGTGGGCTTGCTGCAAGAGATTCCCGGTTTCGAACTGAATATGCCCGACGGTGCCTTCTATGCTTTCCCCAAGGTTGAATCCTACTATGGCAAGCGTAACGGTGACGTTGTCATCAACGATGACAATGACCTCGCCCTCTATCTCTTGAACGAGGCTCATGTCGCCACCGTGGCCGGTAGCGCCTTCTGCTGCCCCGGCTACATACGCCTGAGCTACGCCACCAGCGACGAGAACCTGCGTGAGGCCGCCAAGCGCATCGCTGCCGCCCTCGCCAAACTCGCCTGACACATCAAGCGCCCCAAGGGCGTCCATACACTTCTACACAGTGGGCAAGTCATCGACTTGCTCACTGTTTTCATTATATTATATGTGAGAAAGCGGGAAACGCGACAAAATTCTTAAAAAGTGTTAAAATATTTGGAAAATTCAAATCTATTGTTATACCTTTGCAGTGTACTAGTTAAGTAGTACACTAGATAAGTAATTAATTATTCACTAAAATACCGATCTATTATGTTTACAATCAATCAATTAAGTTTTGCTTACAACAAGCGCGTGGGGAATCTGTTCCAAGATTTCTCGCTTGAATTGAATGCAGGCAACGTGTATGGCCTGCTGGGCAAGAACGGTGCCGGCAAGTCCACGCTCATCTACTTGATGACGGGTCTGCTCACCCCGCAAGCCGGTGAAGTGCTGTTCGACGGCGAGAATGTGCGCAAGCGTCTTCCCAAGACGATGAGCGACATATTCCTGGTTCCCGAGGAATTTGACATGCCCCGCTTGAGCATCAAGCAGTATGTTGACATTAATGCCCCGTTCTATCCCCGCTTCAGCATGGAGGACATGCAGCGCTACCTGGACATCTTCGAGATGGGAGGAGACTTGAGTTTGAAGCTCCATGCGCTGTCGATGGGCCAGAAGAAGAAAGTGTTCATGGCCTTTGCCTTTGCCACCAACACCCGTGTACTCATCATGGACGAGCCGACCAACGGTCTGGACATCCCCAGCAAGAGCCAGTTCCGCAAACTCGTTACCACCGGCATGAGCGACGATAAACTGATGCTCATTTCGACCCATCAGGTGCGCGACATCAGCGATATTCTGGACCATGTGACCATCATCGATCAGAATCGTGTGCTGCTCAACACCAGTTTTGCTGACATCATGAGCAAGGTGGCCTTCCGTCCCTTGCAAGAAGGCGACCAGCCGCTGTTCGTGCTGCAAAGCCCATTCGGCCCCCTCGGCGCCGTTCGCGCTCAGGATGGCGAGGAGACCAAAGTTGATCTGGAGATGCTCTTCAATGCCACCCTCCAGAATCCTGATGCTATCAATCAGTTATTCACCACTCAAAAATGAACACCACTATGAATACCGTCAATCAAACATTCAATTGGAGCCGTTTCATGGCCGCTCTGCG
>CACZVR010000035.1 GCA_902784675.1 uncultured Bacteroidales bacterium
TTTGCTTTATCCTGTTCGGATAGTGCCGATAACATACTGAAAGCGAGGGCTCACCCTCGCAGGATGAGCCCTCGTTTTCAATAGTCAACAGCGCTGATGACTTAGCGCATGATCTTGCAAGAAGAAACGCTGCCGTCGGCGTAACGGGTCACCACGATGTTGATGCCCTCGAAGGGCTTCTCGCTTTCTACACCCATCAGGTTGTAGTAGCGCACGCTAACCACATCCTTAGCAGTGAGGTCAATAATCTCACGCACTGCAGTGGGTGGATTATGAGCATCGTCAGCCGACAAGTCAAGCGGGTAAACCACGATGGAGCTGCTTGTAGCTTGAGAGTCAATAGCCTCGGAGTTTCGCTTGCCCGAAGGCTGGCTGCTGCTCTTGTGGTGGCCATAGTTGAAGTCCGACCTCATGATAGCGACATGGAAGATGTAGTAAGCATCGTCAATGAGCTGATCTTCAACCGAACCATAGGTTTCATCTTCGCTCAAACCACTGGTGGTCTCGCGATGGTTGTACTGCCACTGGTTATCGGTGAGCGTGAATGCGCCATCCAGATTGTAGGCGTTGACAGTAAAGCCTTCGCGCTGATAGATGGTGAACTGACGCAAATCAGCGTTCCATACCGCCCAAACCTGAGCAATCTCCTGAATCTTAGGATTCATGAAGAACAAGCAGGTGTCGATAGAGTGTCCGAGATACATGTCCTCGAACCAGTAACCGTCATATTCGCCCCAGTTCAGGTTGGGCAGATAGAAGTTACTTGACACATAGTGGTTCAAGGTGTGGTCATCATCCTCATCGATAGGATCCTGATTGAAGCCGGGATAGCCTTCTTCGGCCGATGCCTTTGTGGGTGCTTGCATCAGTTCAATGCGGTAATTCAGATCATCGACATAGTAGCCGACAACCGAGTTGTTGTCGAACTCGTAGCCCACATAATCGAAGGGATCCGCATTGATATTGGAGAAATCAAGCATTACCCAGTTGCTCTGGTCCCATTCGTCATACTGGAAAGCCTTCTCGGTGGTTTTGAGCTTAGCCATTCTCACATAATCCAGCTGGTCGTCACGCTTGCTGGTAGCGTCGATCGAAGTGTTTTGGTCCTTAGCCCAGAGGATGTTCTTGGCAGCCCAAACGCCAATCAGGCGGTCGCTCACGGCTACAGGAACAGTGGTGCTGGTCTCAAGGTCGCGCTCGATGACAGACAGCGAGTTCTCGCTAGGCAAGCCCCAAGTGTAGGTCTCGCTGGCAATTTCACTCAGCAGTTGCTCACCATCCTCGGTAATCACGGCGATAGCCTTGACGGTCGTAGAGCCACCGGCAACATAGGGAACCACAAACGAGCTGGTGTACTGTGAGCTGCTCGTCGTCGGGTCGGTGCCATCGGTGGTGTAGTAAATGACGGCGTTTTCGGTAGCATCGGTGATGGTCACAGTCTGGTCACTGTAATAGAGACCGGTGGCCGGGTCGATAACGGGAGCCGCAACCCCTGAACCGCAACTGTACTCAATCGAAATCGAGTGGACATACACACGACCATTATTTGTCGAAGTATTCTCAATGGCGAGCGACGTGATTTCACTGCCATCAAAGTTAAAGACATAGTCGGCAAAGTTATCCTGATTGTTGGTGATGGGCAGGGTAACGCCTGTCGTGTTCTCGCTGGTCGAAACATGCAACTCGCAATTATTACCATCGTTGCCGTAGCGGGCAGCGTTGAGAATCACCTTGGTCAACTTGCAGGCTCCGGTCTCAAACTTCGTCAGGTCAAGGGTGAGATTCAATTCACCAGTGTAGTTACCACTACCAAACCTCATGGCATTGTAAATATTATTAGTCCACAGTTTAGCCACAGTTCCTCCTAACAAATATTCTACACCTTCGCCAATGTGATTCACAAACGTATCCCATTGGCTCATCTCACCATTGTTGCTTTTCGGGGCGAAGACGATGTCGGCGGTGCAGGTTGAAGTCTTGGGAATGCGAGTGTAAGTAGCCTGAGCGGTGGCTGTTTCGCCGTTCACAGTTGTGCGGGCATAGACGGTAACCGTGCCACCCACCTCGTTGACGGTAGCGGTGAAGCCTTCGTCAGAATCATAAGTCATCCAGTTGGTGCCATCTAAACTGTATTCGATGGTGGCATCATCAACATTCGACTCAATCATACCGCTCACGGTGCTGCCCTGGAAGGTGTGGCCGTCGGCGGGCGTAATCGTCAAAACAACGGGCAACTTGTAACCGGTCACCTCAACGGTAGCCGTGGCACCACCGTTGGTCAGGGTAATTGTGGCTACGTCTGGGTTGGCCTGGGTTGCACTACCGCTATAGGTCACGGTCAAAGTGCCGTTCTCAAGGGTAGCGCTATAGCTTGCAGCACCCGTGCCAGTGATGGTCACGATTGTCGTGCCGGTCGTGTTGCTCTCGGTCACCGTCACAGTTTGTGACTGCGGTGTGCCATCAACAGGATTCACGAAGCTCAACGAAGTCGGGTCAACCGTGATGCTCGGCTCTGCACTGGCTGAACGCTGGTAGATGAAGACATCGGCTTGACTCGTAGCATATTCATAGCAAGAGAAGATGTCATTTCCATTATCGCTAGTATACAAGTTATTTACGTTGTACCTCAAAGTCTTACGATTACCTGATCCTTTGAAGACTATCGAAGCCGGATGATTGTTATCAGTATCTATACTAATCGTTGCAAGACTTGTTCCTGTGCCATTTGCATCTTTTGCCTTCGTTTGCAGTTGATTATTGCTACCTGTTACTGAATTTAGGTATAGACCGTCGATGGTTTTGAAGTACCAGCCTCCAGTTCCAGCCTCAAGGGTGAAAATCTGAGTGTTTTCGGTCGGGGACACCTTGAGAGTGTTCGTAACAGTAACCGCGGTACCATAGTAGTTGTTATTGTTCCTTTGGCCCATGGTCCGGGCAGTGCCTGCTGAACCACTGCTGACGATGATCACCTCATTACCAGCAGCAAGCTGGCTGGCATCGGTCACGAGGACGAAGTCGCCTTCATTCACCACTTCCTTAGTGATGGTGAAGGTATTGTCGTTAGCATTGATGGTAACAATGTAGGTGCCAGCATCTTGAATCCTGATGGGATGGCTGGTTGCGACATCGATGGTTCCGTTGCCGTTACCGCTAGCGGGCAACCACCAGTCACCACCACTGCTGGGACCGAAGACATAGCGGGTGCCCCACGGATCGTTCTCTCCAAGTTTCCTGGCGAACAGGATGAAGGTGGTGGGATTTTCGGCGGTAAAGGTGGCTGTATAGATGCCATCGCTATAGGTCATGTGCTCGCCATAGGTTCCGTCAAAGTGCCAATCATTAGTCACACCGTTGTCGGTAACGATGTAAAGGTCGGCCAAATAGTTCACATCGACAGTGGCGTTAGCAACATTATTTGCAAGAGTCACGGTATTGGCACTGAGTTGACGGCCAGTGTAGTTCACGACTACCGTACCGTTTAGCGAGCCGTCTGCGGGGGTGAAACCCCAATAGGGGGAATCATTATAGACGCCTTCGTAAGGATTACCTGTCGTTGCCGTGAGCGTGGGTGTGAAATCGTTGTTTGTTTGAGTAACGCCCACGTTGTCACCACCCAGGTTAGAACCTTCTACGGTGAAGGTGTTGTTTGTGCCGCTATCGTTGATAGTCAACGCGGTGGGATTAACCGTCAAGGTGGGATCAGAAGATGTCACTTCTTCAGCCTCAAGGATATATACCTGTATAGTAGTATTATACTTTACAACAGCACCCTTAATGTTATATTTCTTACCAGCTACAACACTCACGCCGAAATTATTGAACAATGTGTGTGTCTTGTTTGACTCAGTAGTGGCTGTCCAGTTATTACCGCTTCCGGTGAGAGTAACACGATTCAGCACAATGAACTCGTTCATGTGAGCATCCGTCAGAGTGACCTCTGTGCGGTCAAACGGTTGAACAGTCTGAATCTGGTAAGCATTATTTTGGGAAATTCCGGTTGCATTGGTATATTCAATCCAATTGTTATAAAGGGTCGTGGTAGCTTGCCAGCCTGAAGTCAAAACTGCTCCTTGCGTGGTCACATTATTATCAGGATTATACAGCATACCACCGCCAGAGGTAGCATCAAGGTCACGCAGCCAGATAAAATGGTTATTATTCTTCACTTGATGATAAGCTACCACGGCATTACCGGTGAAGATGAACGGTGAATTCTGATTCACAGCGTTGGCCTCGACGAGGTTAGCAACACCAATGTCAGTAAATGTGGCACTAGCAACGCTGCTACTTACACCATCCAAGACAGCAATGGCCTTAACGGTCGTCGTTTCATTGATTGTGAAGGGTGCGGTGTACAACGTCGATGACTCGGTGGGGTCATCGCCATTGAGCGTGTAATAGATAGTACCTCCATCAGCATGGCTGAGTGTCACTTCCTGGCTGCTACCAAAGTTGCCGCCATTAGGCGAAATTGTGGGAGCAGCAACAGAACCTCCTGCTGTGTAAGTTACTATAATTTGATCAACACGAGTCTGTGAAGTGTTTCTAATTGTGAAGCTATCAGCATCGCCCGTCCAAGTTGCAAGTTGGTTTCTTGAAGAAATACTTCCTTCACTTACTGTAGAATTGGCAAACACCGTGGCATACGCATTTGATTGGCAATTAAACTCAACTTTGGTAATATTTCCGACAGCAGATGAAATTGTTATCGTTCCATTGTAAAAACGATACTCACTATATGCCAAACCGGCATTCGTACTACTAATCGTAATTCCACCTTTAGTCATACTGTCAGCACCTTGACTAGTAGTCAAACCTTGATCAATTCCTCCATTAAAGATAACTGTTTCTGCCCAGCCGACGGAGAAGGCCAGCAGGGCTGTCAGGAAAAAGGTCAGTAACTTTTTCATAAAAAACTTTGTGAATTAATGATTTAGAATATTGATAATATATGATTGTTTATACAGAAATACTTTTGTGTATCAAGACAAAAAAAGCCCAAAGCACTGCATACTACAGAGCGATTGAGCCATATAGCAGAGCGGTTAAAAGTCCGCTGAAATTGAATTTTATACCTATAGAAACGCATCGTTTTAGTCCCCTGTTTAGAGGGTTACCTGAAACTTGCGGCAAAATTAGACATTCTTCAACACCCGTGCAACAGTTGAGTATATTTTTAACAAAAAAATCTGCGAAACGGGTATTACGGTCATTGGAGTGCCTCGAGCAAGAGGCCAAAGAACACATAGAGGGCAAAGAGCACTAGCGTGAAGATGACGGTGCGACCCAGGCAGCCCCAGGCACTCATGCCCTGCTGTTTTTTCTTCTTGGATTTTTTGGAATTGCTTTTTTTACGGGGTGCAGGACGAGAGGAAGAGCCGTCGGCCGTGCCACTGAGGCCGGTGTAGCGATAGGAGGTGCGTGCTTGTTTCATGCGGGGTTTGTGCGGAGGAGGTGTCGAGGTATCCCTAGTGGTGGACTGACGCGCTGGAGGCGTGGTGGAGTCAGCAGCAGCCTTGTCAAGACGTGCCGCCACACGAGCAGTGGGGATGGGTTGCCGCGATTGCAGCAGACATTGCGGGCAGACAATCACGCCATCATTGGCAATGAGTTGCTCATTGCTGATGTCGAGTTTCTTACCGCATTTGGGACACGTCCAGCGCATATTCTTTAGGTTTTAGGTTTTAGGCTTTAGGTAATAGGCTTTAGGCTTTAGGCTTAATTGCCTGTGCGACAACTAAAACCTAAAGCCTAATGCCTAATTGCTAAGATTTATCCCTCGTAGTGGATGATGGCCTTGACCACAACGTGCCACTTGCCGTCGATGAACTCGGCCTCGCCGGGACGGTCGGTGACAATGCGTGTACCACTGGGAATCTGGATGGCGTTACCCGAGCAGGCACGAATCAGGTTCTCGGCGGGCATCATCAGGGCAAAACGGTGTACCTCGGGCTTGTCGATGACCTCAAACTTGCCATGCACACCATCCCAGGTGTCGAGCACATAGATGGAATTGCCGGGCTCGAGGGTGTCGCTCACGCGGGTGAAGTCGTCATTCTCGTCGGGCTTGTTCATGAACAGGGTCATCAGCTCGCCCTTCTCTTCGGCCTCGTCCTCTACAGGTTCCTCGGCGACGGTTTCCTCGATGATGGCAGGCTCGTCGGCAACGGGAGCGGCCTCGTCGACCAATTCCTCGGCTACCACAGGCTCTTCTTTCCTGATTGGGCGGGGTTCCTTGCCCGTCAGGCGAATGGAGAGCGCCTTCATCTGGTCGGCAGCATCGGTCGAGAACTCCTGCAGATTGGCGTTGGTGCGGTCGATCTCACGGGCAAACGAGCGCTTCATTTCGTTGATTTTACCGCGGTTGCTCAAAGCAGTGAGCAGAGCGCACAAGCCCAGCAGCGAGCCCAGAATGCCAAGCCACAGGGGCAGATTGGCCGGACATGCTGCGCTGCTGTCTTGAGTGCGACGATGACGACCGGGCTCAGGAGCGATTTCAGCAGTATTGTTGCCATCTTGATCGGCTTGCACGCCTTCGGCGGCCTCATCTTGGGGCTGATCGGCTGCGGGTACAGCAGCGGTTGCCGCCTCGGGATGGTCGGTGATGAATTTCTTGAAGTCGGGCTCAACGAGCTTCCACACCTGGGGTGTCACAAGTTCCTTCAAGTCCTCGATCGAGCCACTCTTGCCGTCGGCTTTCTTGAACTCGTCATAGATCTTTTCCCACTTCTGACCCTGGTTGTTGTAAACCTCGTTCAGGTCGTCAAGGTAATAACCCTGGGGGAAACGTTTTTGCATCTCATCGGAGCGCTTTGCAAAGCCCTTGGCATAGGCCGTGTAATGGGCACAACGGGCAACACCCTGTTTCCACAATGCTGGCGGAAGCGTCTGGGTGTCGGTGATTTGAGCCATTGCCGATGTGGCGAGGCAGACGATGGCTGCCATGATTAGAATCAAATGTTTCATAACTTTTAGATATTTATGGTTGTTATCGGTTAAATTTCTTGCATGCCTAATGCAATCGAGTTACTCGAATTGCTGAGGCGCAGCCTGATTTATCTAAACTTGCTGATGACGTCATTGCGCAGGTTCTTGAGCAGGTTGTGGCGAATGACCCCGATGATGGGATAGAAGAACGGCACGTCCTCGACCACATCGGTGGGATTGTAACGCCCCTTCAAGAAGGTGTTGATGCCTGCTGTGAGGTAGTTGGCCAGGTTATCGTCCACCACGCTCTCGAACAAGCGCAGCACGTTGTTCTCGATGCCGAACTCATCTTTGATGACCGCATCGCACAACTGGACAAAGAACTGGTTGAACTCCTTGGCCTTTTCGACCAGACGCTCGCGCACCTCGATGGACTCTACTTGCTCCATCGTCAGGTCATCCTGTCCCAACATCGAGCAGCAGTAGCGCATGCGCTTGACGTTGATGGGGCTGTAACGCGCCACATCGGCCTGACCTTCAAGCCGCTTGTTCTCGAGTTTGATACCGCCACGGCAAGTGATCTGCTTGGGACATTTGTCCTCGATCTTGATTTCGAAATTCTCGCGGTACTGCTGGCCATATACCCGCTCGACAATCGTCTGGGTGAGCATGTTGATGCGGCTCAGCGAGCCCAAGATGTTCAATATTTTGCTGCCCGTGCCCGAGAAGTAAATCTGCTTGGGCATCTCATAGCCACGCTGCTTCATCGCCTGGGCGATGTAGTAGATGATCGCCGAGTAGAAATACATGAAGATGAGGCGACGCTGGCTGTCGTTGCGCAACAGGGCGTTGTAGCTGTACAGGTTGCGATCAATCTCGCGCAGGGTGCGCAGTTCCTCGACATTCTCGATCGAGAACAGGAAGGCGTTGATGTCCTCGCTGCGTTTCTGCGCCATGATGTCGTTGAGGATGCTGCTCAAGTAGGCGAGATTGCCCACCTTGTCATTCTCGATGAGCTGCTTGAAATAGCGGGTGTAGTGCTGCAGCAACGGGTTGTTGTCGGCGTCCTTGTCGGTGAAACCGTCGCCAAAGATGGCATTGCCGGCGAAGCGGAACGACGAAATGGCCACGGGCTCACTGCTCATGCGGTCCTCGGTGGGCTGATAAATGACTGTGTCGCATGTGCCACCGCCGATGTCGATGGAGACATAGCTGCTGCCTGCCACCTCGGCGCCGCTGTAGTAATAGGCCGGAGCGAGGCTCTCGGGATAAGAACGCAGATGGTCGCTGTCGGCACCGATGTAGGTGCTGAACAGTTCGCTCCAGGTGCGTTCCAGCATGTCGCGGTCGGCTCCACCCATGCTTACGGGGTAGAAGAAGACCACCTCGGTGCGACGCAAGTCGGCATTTTCGAGCAAGGCTTTGGCCTTAATGAGCAGGGTGAGCTCACGCAAGAAGGACCTGGCCAGTTCGGTATCACCTTTCCACTTGAGGTTGGTCGTCACCTCATAGCCGTGGAAATAGCGGCGCTCATACAGAAACGGAATATTCACGTCACTGAACAGTTCACTGCCCACACCGCTGTTCTCGTTGCGCGCCAGGGCCGAACGCAAGGGGAAGCCATAGACACTGTCAATCTCGCGGGGCACGAACTCCACGCGCTGCACTTGCTCGGCATACTCCAGCGACTTGGGCTTGTGCAACGAGGCGACAAGCACTTGCTGTGAGCCGTACTCAAAGGTGAACGGCTGTGAGGGCTGGCCTCGCTCGGCCCACTCGACGTGAGTGTTGGTGGTGCCGAAGTCCACGGCAAAGATGAGTTCCTTGGCACTCGGGGCGTAGGGTTTCCACTGCGGGATAATCACACCGCTGGAACGACCCAGATGATTCTGGATGCTCACCTCCATATAGTCGAATGAGCCGTCCACGTCATAGTAGGTGGTGCTGTAGCCCGAGTGTGAACGGATGTTGTCACGCACGTTCAGCCCGTCGGTCTTGATGCCGTTTTTGTAGAAACGCAAGGTGGCGCCGCCGCTCTCAATCATTGTGAACAGCTCGACCGTGTAGTCATCGTTGGCCTCGGTCTTGACAAACGGAAATATCGAGGTCGAGAGGGTTGCTCCCAGCACACGGCCAGTGCCGCGTCGCTCGTCAAAGGTCCAGGTGTGATCGTTGATGGGGAAATACTTGCGCGACATCTCGATGTAGCGGTTCTCTCCCTTCTTGACGCGGATGCGCAGGGTGACCATCACACTGCCGTCGGCAAACTCCTCGATGTCAATCACATGACGCCCGCCGATGGAGCCTTTCAGGTACTCGGTATCGAAATAGGTGAACAGCAACGGTTTCAAGGGCAACAGGTAGCCGCAGGTGGGCTGCGGCGTGCGCGGCTTGAGGTTGCCGTCAAAGAAATGGTCGGTGTCTATCACACAGCCACTGTCTAGACGCACGATGGTGTCGGTGAGGAAGTCATCGGTGGTGACAAAGGGGTATTGAATCGACGTGTCGGGCAACTTGCGGTCGCTCAAGGGCAGGCCTCCAGCATACACTTGGGTAGCGCTGTCCCATTCCTTGTCGATGTAGCGGTAATGCTCCACGCTGCCGTTAAAGCCGTTGACCAGCACCAAAGGCAGTTCGTTCCTATCCTGCGGCATAGTGGGTGTGATGACAAAATCACTCTCGCTGGCAGCAGTGCGGATGTCAAGCACGCGCTTGTGGTAGAAACGTGCACCCAGCACACTCACGTCGATGCCACCGCCAAAGGGGTCGTAGCTGTGCTCCAGCTGCTCCAGCACGGTGCCGGCACGTCCTTCGTCCAGAGCATCCAGATTGGGAATAACCGTGGTGATGCGCTGATACAATTCAGGACGGTTCTGGCGCAGGGGCTCCAGGTTCTTCTGCATGTAGGAATAGACCTCGCCGCAATGCAAGCGCAACGTGGGATAGGCGTTCATCAACAAGTACATGTAGTAAACGAAATCCTCGTCACGCACCCACAGGTGGCGTGTCTCGCCAAACAGGCTCACACCCTGCTCCACCTTGATGGCGTCGATGGTTCCCAATGCGGGCGCCGCCATGACCACCGAAGCGGGCGAGGTGCCACCCAGCACCTTGCGGTCCCACATGAGAATGTACCAGTCCTTGAGCAGGTCAAAGTTATACACCTTGTCGCTGTGCAGGAACAGGTCCAACGTCTCGCCGTAGAGGCGGTGTGTGGGATTAGCCTTCAACTGTTCGAGGCACTCCTCGCGGTTCCAGCGAATGATGCGCAGATAGTCCTTGTGATTCTCGTAATCAAAGAACAACTGCATCACGTCCAGCGCATTAGACACGAGGCGCTCGTTCATGCGCGCGCCACGCAAATGCTCGTTGGCCAACTGCTTGAAGGCGTTCTTCACCAGGTCAAGCTGCGCCAGCGGGCTGGGAATGGCGGTGCGCGGATTCTCACTCAAGCCGCCATCGGGATCCTTGATGCGGGCGATGTCGTCATCGGTGTACGGGGCATGCCCCACCCAATCCTCGTCGCTGTTCTTGGACGTGTTGTTGCTGTATGATAATATTTCGCTCATAGTTAGTTTCTAGTCCTTAGTCCTTAGTTTTTAGATCTTTGAACTTAGTTGATGTTCTCGTAGCGTTCGGTGAAAATCTTGTGGGCCGCCTTGTCGAACAAGTCAAGCAGTTTGAATTCCACCGTGCGGTCGCTGTAACTGGGATTGTCCTTGCTCAGGCGGTTCATCTCGGCCTTGAAGACGTTGTTGTCCACATTCTTGTGACCGAACAGCGCCTTGCGCACACTCACACCGTCTATGGCGTGAGACATGTCAATCTCACCAGGCTTGAAGAAGGCCACGCTGCGCATATTGTCGTTCATCTCGGTGAGCCACTGCGCATAGGCGAGCAGGAACTGGTCCATCAAGGTGCGGTAGAACTGCGAAGCGAGGAAGTCGCTCTTGATCTTGGGAGCGTCCTCGGTGAATCCCTGTCCGATGATGTCCTTGAATCCAGTCGTCAAGAACAGGAACAGCAGGTGGAACTTGCACATGGGCTCATAGATGAGCTGGCGTGTGCGGTGCCCCAACGACAGGAAATTGATGCTCAAGTCATCCTTGGCGAGAGCATACTCATAGGCCGTCGTGGGCAAGGGATATCCGTCGGGGTCGGTCAACTTGCTGTCGGGCATGCCGATGAAGTCCAGCGGCGCCAAGGCACCGATCAACTCGATGAAATGGGCATTGTTGCGCTGGCCGTGCTCACCCGGGTCATACAGATAGGGCTTGCTTCTCACCTGATCTCCCAAGTAGTAGATACTGTTCACGTTGCTGTCGTTAGCACCGGTGAGCGTGTTCTTGTAGTAGTACAATGCGCTCTGCGTCTTGACGATAAAGTCGCTTGTGGCAATGCGCTGGTCCTGCTTGTTGCCCTCGAGGGTGAAATAGGGCAATACCGTGAGTCCTCCAATCGGGGCGCGGCTCAAAGCATCACGGTTCTCGATTCCCTCGAGATTGGCAGCCTGGCGGATATTCTTCACCATGATGGGGAATCCCGAGGCTCCAGTACCACCGAAGATGGAACTGATGAAGAAGATGCGGTCACCCTGACGGAAGATGTTGCTGAAGGCCTTGAACTCGTTGCTGTCCTTGATTTCGTTCAGTGCCACGCTGCCGATGTTGGGACTGCCCACAAAGCCGATGTTCATCTTGTTTTCCAACTGGTAGTTGGCGAACAACAGCGACGTGAGCGCCTGGTTGGCCTCGTTCATCGTGTCATAACCGATGAACTCGCGGAACTTGGCGTTCTCAACGGCTCCCAAGTTGAAGATGAACGTGTCGTTGAGCGTCACGCTGGTGTTGCTCATGATCTCACGCAAGGTGACGATGCGATTGGCAAAGAAACCGTCGGCATTCGGGTCATTGCCGTACAACTTGCGCCTGATGTCACGGTAGTCGTTCAAGAGTGCCTCGGTTCGCTTCAGGTCCTCGTTGGCCTTGTGCGGGTCGATGATGACGGGCACAATCTCCAGGTCCTTGACCGGCTTGCCGTTCTCGTCAAGCGGGCGGACGCCAGCTGCCGAGAGCATCAGCAGCGACTTGAGCACGCGGGACCCTGTACCTCCGATAGCAAAAAGGAATAGTCTCATATTTAGTTGTCAGTCCTTAGTCCTTAGTTTTTAGTCTTTAGTTTTTATTGCGGGAGCGGTGTGTGACGGCAGTTGCTGCTCCACCAGCGCATCGAGAACGACGCGATGATGTAGAGCAGGGCTGCAAACAGCACCGTCTGCATCTCGAATTGGATGGATTCACCGACGTACATCAGTCCGTTGTCGGCAAACACCGTGTCGTTGTAGATGTAGCAAATCACAGGCGCCAAAACAGCCACCACGCCCAGCACTGCCAGCCAGTGGTACCAACGGTCGAATTTCACTGAGTTGATGGCATAGTAATAGATGGCTGCCCCACCCCATGCCACAGCAATGGTGATGGCGGCAATCACGGGATACATGCTCAGGTTATACATCTTGTCGTTGTACCCCTGGTTGAAGTACATGACTTCCCAAATGTTAAACCCATCGGTGCAGCTCAAGATGAAAAACAGCACGGTAATTCCAATACCAACGAGCAAATATACTAAATGTTTCATTTTTCTTATATGCTTATTTTTGCAGTTTGATGACTATCTCAAAAAAGTTGTTGCCGCCTTTCATGGCATCGAACATGCCACTCAACAGTTGCTCCAATCCCAACGTCGTCGTGGCGAACGAACCACCGGCGCTGACATCATTGCTGCTGGACGATTCATGAATCCATGCCGGCAACTCGTTGCGCAAAGCAATGCGGACCTCGTCACGCGGGCTCTTCAGGTCGCCCACGAGAGTGAGGATGTGGGTCATGCCCTCAAGATACTCCTTGTTGTTGGCGGTGACCATGCCCGGCTCGATGGGCTGAATGCTCAATGTGTAACCATCGATGCTCTGCACGTCATAGTTTGCGACATCGGTCAGCAGGGCATCATCCTTGAGCAATCCGCTCAAGTTAGCGGCCAACGAGAAACACAGTTTGCCCGTCTGGCGGTCACCGTCACACTTGGCAAGCACGATGCCGTCGCCGTGCTTGACACGGAAACGGCCCGCATTGTCCTTCCACTCGGGCAGCACGCGGCAATCAATCTCGCTTGAGCCCTGGTTGAAACGATAGCTGTTGCGCACGCCGTTGGCATCGAGCACACCGCTGTAGCGCGAATCCTGCGCAAGCTGGTCCATCGCGTCGTTGTCGGCAATGATGACCAGATAGAACGGGCGCTTGCCATTGTAGTCAAACGGCACGCCGTTATAGGGGTAGTACTTGCCGCTGTAGTCGCCCATGAACTGCTGCACCACCACACTCTTGCCCTTGTATTGCGCAAAGGCACGGGTGGCCAAACTGTTCTCCTCGTTGAAAATCTTGTCCAGACTGACGCCATGGGTGTCCTTGGGCGAATAGATGAGGTCGCTCACCAGCACGCTCACATTGCCGGGGCGCTGCGCCTCAAGAATCTTGTTGAAAATCAACTGAAAGTCGGTGTAACTGGCATCACCGGTTCCTGCCGTGCTGGCATAGATGTCACGATCCTGCAGGAACTCGTCCACACTGTGACTGTAAGGGTAGATGCCGTCGTTCACGATGTTGATGTCCACCTTGCTGCCGGCAGGGAAGTGGTTGATCAGGTCGTTGACAGCCTTCTTCAACTGGCCGCCTCCACCACGCGAGTCATAGGGGACCATCGAGCCACTGCGCTCAAAATAGACCGTGAGCGACAGGTTATCCACGCCGCCATAGGGACGTGTGTCCCAATGCATGGGTGGACGCAGGCTGGACCCAATCTGCTCAATCAGGTCATACATCTTCTTGTGGTCCACCCTACCCTCGGCAGTGACAAAATCACTGTACTTGTCGGGATTGGCGGTGACCAGCGCACACAACGAGTCATAGGCGGCACGCGTCGTGTCGCCACTCACCAACACACTGCGCACAGCCTTGTCCAGGTTTCCGTGTCCACCACAGGACAGCAGTCCGCCAAGCAATGCGCAACACACCAGCAGTGCTGGCAGTCGTCTGATATTGATCATCTTTAATCTTCTTGTCTTCATTCAGTCGGGAACATTATCCCGTAAGTTATGCAAAAATAGTGCC
Source organism: uncultured Bacteroidales bacterium (assembly GCA_902784675.1). Classification (GTDB taxonomy): domain Bacteria; phylum Bacteroidota; class Bacteroidia; order Bacteroidales; family Muribaculaceae; genus Sodaliphilus. Next base: position 14,094 of record CACZVR010000035.1, read on the forward strand.
TATTCCCTCAACACTCACGCTTTGCGGTGTTAAAAAATGTTTTTCCAAACCTCACCGCTGCACCGACCAGTCAATGACGGTATCGAGCTTGCGCTCATAGTACTGCTTAAGGTCGTTCCAGCGATAGTAAGGACCACTGACAGGCGTGACGGGCAGCGTGGCCTCGTGCTCATTAAAGAGCACCTTGACCAGCACGTCGCCGGTAGTGCCCACCGGGCGATAGAACACCATCTGGATGTTGCAGGCCTTGGGGATGATGTTATAGTCCTGCCAGTACTCATGCAAGTGATCCAGGTCATCGCAACTATAGTTCACGTTGTCAATCTCTAACAGACAAGCCAACGGCAGGACACACGTCTCGTGGCCGAAACGCAATTCTGCGCCGCGTTCACCGGTGGCGATGGCAGCATCGGCCTTCTGAATCATATCGCGCAACAAGGCACGCTCGATGAAGGGCATGCGGTTGCCGTTCTGGGGCGCATTGGCCCAGTGGATGTACCAATAGATATTCTTCAAGCGCCACAGCTCAAAAATCTCGCTGTTGTTGAAATAATGGTACAGGCTGATGCCATCGAAGCGGTGATGTCCCTGCAACGAGCCGGCAATGTCAAACACATCGCGCATCAACTGACGGCCATTCAGATTGGTTGCTGCCCAAACAGTGTCATTGACCAACTGAGCAATAAAACGCTCGGGGCGCAAATATTTCTCATACATCCCGTCTGAAATGGGGTCCACGCTCTTGCGCAGGTCATTGGCAAGGGTATCCTCGCCATACCCCCACCCCATATAGTACATGTCGTGGTAGCTGGCATCGGTGTAGATGCGCAAGTCGGGATTGAGCGAGCGCAGACGCATCGTCTCGTTCTGCATCGACAGGATGCAACGAATGATGACCGTGGACTTGGCATCAACACGTGCGTTGCCCCGGAACACCTCGGGGAAGTTGCGGAACATGCGCTCGGCAATAGCCTGGTGCTGCTCGGCGCCCTCGTCACTCAAGTCGCCCACACGCTGCTTGGAAGTCTCATACACATAATCAAGCTGCCGCAACAGCAATTCACCCTGCAGGTTGAGCATGCCGGCTTCTTTGGCCTTGGTCAGCTGCTTGAGCGGCCGCTCATAAGTCCTGCCGTTGGTGAGCCAGCGGCTGCCGTGACGGCCGTAATGGTCGATAAAAAACGGCTCATAGCCCGCAGGTGCAGGGGTCAAGTCGGGGATATCGACATCAGTGCCATAGGGATAAGCATAATGGTTGCTCGCCGAACGGTCAAAGTTGTTGATGACCTGCTTGCGGGGCGTGGTAGCGCACAACGTGAATGCGGCAAGCGTCAGAATGAGATATGATGTGATGCGTTTCATTGCGGCAGTTGGATAATGGGTTGACGTGAGAGTTTATCGATGAAATAGTCGCGCACATCGCTCCAATGGTAGTAAGGAGCGACATCAGTCTCCACGGGCAAGGTCGCCTCGCGCTCGTTGAGCAACGGCAACAGCAAGACATCGTCGCTGCCGGCCTTGCGGAAGTAAACGAACTGGATGTTGGTTGCCATCGGGAAGATCTTGTAGGTCTGCCAGTGCTGGTCCAGCGTTTCCAAGTCGGTCGTGCGATAGTCGGCACCGTTCAAGCCCATCAAGCAGCACAGGGGCAACACCACACTCTCGTGACCGAAGCGCAACGATGCTCCAGGGGCGGGCTCGTCTGACGTGATGGCACGGTCGGCATCCTCGATGAAGTTGCGCAGCAGGTTGGCTTCCATGTAGTCCATACGGCACTGCGTCAAGGGTGTTTCGGCTGAATGAAGATACCAATAAACATTGTTGTATCGCCACACGTTGTAGATATCGTCGGCACTGAACAGGTCATACAAGTCCACGTTTTGGAACTGACGATGACTCTGCATGTTGCCCGTCACTTCAAACAGGGCGAGCATCACCGAGCGGGCTTCTTCGTCGCTGATGTTGGCTTTCACCCAACGCTGGTCGTTGAACAGTTTCTTGAGCATTCCCTTGGGGTTAATCCACTTCTCACGGTATTTCTTGACAGTGGGACTCATCGCGGCACGCAGGGGCTTAACCACGCTGTCGCGGTAGTTCATGTAGTACATGGTTGCCTCGCTGGCATCGGTGGTGATCTTCAAGCGCGGGTTGAGCGAGGCGAGCACGTCCACCTCGTTCTGCATCGACAGGATGCAACGGATGACGATTGTCGAGCGCGCCACAACAGGTGCCCCGTCCTGAAACACCTGCGGAAAATTCTGGAACATGCGGCGTGCAATGCCTTGATGCTGCTCGTGACCCAAATCACTGAGCTCGCCCAAGCGGCCCTGGCTGGCCTCATTCACCTCGCGCAAAATCGTCAGCACTTCCTCGCCTCGGCGCGTGAGCTTGCCGTCGAGCTGGGCTTTCTCGAGCCACTCCAGGGGAAGGCTGTACGTTCTGCCATTGATGAGCCAGCGGCTGCCGTGACGACCGTAGTGGTTGATGAAAAACGGCTCATAACCCGCAGGCGCCGGTGTGATGGCCGGAAAACCCTGAGTGGGATAGGCCTGGTAGTTGTTGGCGCTCAATTTGGGGTTCGCTTTGAAATCCTCGCGCACACCCGCCATGAGGGCCAGCGTTCCCACCAGCACCAGAATGAAAATACTGTAAAAACGTCTCATAATCCTTATTGTGTCGTTTGATGATGCAAATTTAAGCATTATCCGCCAAACAGACACGCAGAATTAAGGTAAACTCCCAAAAATCCTCGCAACGTGAGCCGAGACGCCAAAAGGACGCTGCCACTAAGTCATTCGCCAATAAGCCATTCGTCCAAAGGACGAGCCCACAAGCAACCCCCTGAAAATCAGCCGAAGGTGCGTTTGAGCCAGATGCTCATGAAACGGTCATAGACGATGTAGCCCTGGGGCGTGCGGTAAACGATTTCCTTATCGAGCAGGCCACGCAGCGCCGACTGCACAACGCTGGGCGACAACAGGTTGTGCTGACGGATGAATTTACCACCCATGGGCTCGGCGACGATGCCCTCGCTGGCAATGGCCTTGAGAAGATTAAATTGATTGGATGACAGGAACTGAGCCAAGCTCTCATATTGCGGCGATTTGCTCTCGACGAGCCTCACGGTCTCACGGTTCACCTCAACCATGCTTTTCACATGCGGGTAGGCCTCATAAAGCCTGTTCAACACGTTCTGGATGTACCAGGTGTGACCGTCAAAACTGTCATACAGGTTCATGAATGTGTCATGGTCCAGGCTGCCGCGTTTTTTCTCAAAGAAGCCATTGGCGAACTCATAATAGACTTCCTTGTCCAGCGGACGCAGGTCCATCAACTCGGTGCTTTGGAAGAAGGGGCGCTTGGGTGAGCCGAACATCTCGGCCATCAGATGGAACTTGCTGCCAGCAAAGATGAAATGAACACCTCCTGCAAACTGGATGTGAGAACGAAGCAATGCTTCGGTTCCGTCCTCAGGATAGTTGGCAATCTGCTGGAACTCATCGATGGCGATGTAAATCTCGCGACGGCTCTTGGCAAGCCACTCAAAAATCTGCTGGATGGTGACCTGCGCACGCGATGGCTCGACGGTAATCGCCACCTTGGGCATGCCTGTGAACGGATCGGTCGAAAATACCGGCCTCAAGTGGCCCAACAGGGTTGTCGCCTTCTGCAAAAACGATTTTTCTCGCTTGACAAATCCATTAAAGACGGCTGAGCCGAACATTTCGGTAAAGTCTCGCAGATTCTTGGTCGCGAAAATGTCAATATAAAGGCAAACAGCATTCTTGTTCTGTCGCTCTATCTGATAAAAAAGATGCTTAATCAGTCCGGTTTTCCCTATTCTGCGCGGCGCAACCAGTGTGATATTGCGTCCATTCTCGAAATGATTGAGCATCGTTTCGGTCTCATGCTGACGGTCGCAAAAATACTCTGGGCCAAAATATCCTTGACTCACAAAGGGATTTTTGAGCTTTGTATTCCTATCCTTGGCCATAATCAATTATCCAAATTGCATTATTAAAATTTAATAACGCAAAGGACGTAATAATTTTTTGATTATGCAAGAAAAATAATGAATTTTTGAATCTATTGCCGCTTATCCCTCGTCACACGTTGTTTTATCTTATAAGGAGAAGGATTATTTCGCGTTAATGAAATCCTGGAAAGCCTGCTTGTAACTGTCGCCAATGGGAATATACACGTCGCCAAAGACGATGCGGTTGCGCTCAATCTCGCGGATTTTGCTCTTTTGCACAATGAATGAGCGATGCACCCTGATGAAACGCGAGGCGGGCAGCATCTGCTCGATGGCCTTCATATTCATCAGCGAGAGAACGGGGTGAGGCGACTGCTCGGTGTATATCTTCACATAGTCTTTCAATCCCTCAATGTAGCGGATGTCGTCAAGGTCGATTTGCAACAGTTTGTACTCGCTTTTGACAAAGATGCTGCGCGGCTCCTCCATCGGCATGGTTGGTTGTTGCTCGCTCTGCTGCACAAGCTGGAACCATTGCAAGGCCTTGTTGCAGGCCTCCATGAAGTCGGCATAACTGATGGGTTTCAGCAAGTAGTCCAGCGCATTGGCGCGGAAGCCGTCCACAGCATACTGATCAAACGCCGTGGTGAACACGATGCGGGTGTTCTCGGGCACAAGTCGACTCAATTCCAGACCATTGAGTTCAGGCATCTGAATATCCAGGAACAGCAAATCTACGGGGTGCTCTCCGATGCCGTGCAAGGCATCGGTGGCATTGTTATATTTGCCACACAACTCCAGGAACGGAATTTTCTTCACATAGCTCGCCAGCAGTTCCACAGCCAGCGGCTCATCGTCAACGATAGCGCACTTAATGATCATATCGATTAATTGTTTTTTTCTGAAACCTAATGCCTAAAACCCACTATTTTTTCTTGATGATGATTCTAGAGAAATATTCGCTGCCGTCCTCGGTCTTGCCTTGCTCCCAAGTGTAACGGTCGGGATACATGAGTTCCAAGCGCCGGCTCACCTGCTCCAGCCCGATACCAGAACCGCTCTTGTCGTTCTCGCGCTTGGGATAGCAGGTGTTGCGTATTTCACAGGCGATTTCTCCATCGGCTTGTGACAAGTCTATCTTGATGTCACCCTTGCCTTGCGGCGAAATACCGTGTTTGAAGGCATTCTCGATGAGTGAGATGAAAATGAGCGGAGCAACAGGAGTGCTGTCATTAGGCGCCACATTGAAGTTAGTGGTGACCTTCACGTTATCGGTCAAGCGGATTTTCATCAACTCAATGTAATTGCGCATGAAATCGGCCTCTTTACACAAAGGCACAAAGTCCTGCTGATTCTCGTACAACACATGCCGCAGTAATTTGCTCAGCTCGCCCACTGCTGTCTGAGCCTTCTCCTGGTCAAAGGCGATGAGCGCATAGATGTTGTTCAAGGTGTTCAACAGGAAATGAGGGTTGAGCTGGTTGCGCAAGTTGCGCAACTCGGCCTCGGCGCGGGCTGTTTCGGCCTCTTTGCGCGCTTCCTCGATGTGCTGCCATCGCTGGATCATGCGCACCGCGACAGCCAACGAGATGATCAAAATCAATGTCAGCACAGCCCAGAAATAGCGTTGAAACCTGAACGTGGGTCTCTTCGGCGGATTGTCATTCAACGAGGGCAACAAATGAACTGCACACCAGTGCCACACATCAACCATAAAAACGCCACAGATGAGTGCCAACAGATTGATGAACAAGAACATCTTCCAGTCGTTTTTCTTGAGCAGGAAGCGAGGCACCAGCCACAAGTAATTCAGGTAAAACACCAGCAAATAGGCCAGCGGGTTGCCCAGCCAGCGCATATAACGGTTCAACACCACCAACCAGTCATCACCTGAACTGTGGAAAAACATCGGGGTGATGATGAGTACCGCCCAGCACAAGATGTGCAAGACCAGGTAGCGCGACTTGGGTTCGGCATTTTCAGTATCAACTGTCATGGATGCTATGATTTTTGAATGAGTATCGCAAAGGTAATCAACACCTTCGGCCCAAACAAATAATATAGACAAAAAAACCTTTCACCTAGACAAAACTCACGCCGCGCGTGCAAGGTTTACTGCCACGCGACGTGAGAGCATAATGAAACAGGTGCTTTCTATTTAATGAGGAATGAGGTGTCAGGAATTTAATTTCCCAGACGTTCCTTCTCGCTGGCGCCGGCACCGGTGCCCTTGTACTTGCTCTGGGCGGCGTTGAACTTGTAACGCACGGTAAATTCCACTTCACGGGCATCACGGCGCTGTGTCTGACACATGGTGCGCAGCCCGTAACGCAGTTTATAGTGTTCCTGTGAGTTGAGCAGATTGTGCCCCGTCACCTGGACGGACAGACGGTCGTTCAAGAAGGTCTTGGTGGCGCCGATGTCGAGCACATAACCAGGCTCGGTGAGGGCGACGTTCTGCATATCGCCACGACTCATTAAATTGAAGTTGACGTTGGCCGTCAGGGTCGGCAGAATCTGGAAATTGTTGCTGAACTGCACGAGGAAGAAAGGGCTCTTGGGGGAGATGAAGCCGATGGGCGACGGCATCTTAATCCACTCATTGATCATGCCCAAGGTGAGAGACGGCTGGTAGAGTCCGAAGCGAGGCGAGAGGGTGAGCATCACTCGCAGGGCATCCTCGTGGTCCACATTTTCGGTGCTCATCAGGGTGGTGGCCTCGCTGCCGGGGACCTCATGAGCCACGTTGACGATCACGTCACGGTCATGCTTGTAGCCAAGCATCAGGTTCACCCACTTGTACATCGCCATGAATGAAACCTCGTTGTTAATAGTGGGCTTGAGCAGGGGGTTGCCACTGTCCCATGTGAAGCGGTTAGCATAGGTGACACTGCCTCGCAGTTGCCAGTAGTTGGGGCGCTTGATTTTCATCGCGTAGTTCAGCATCAGCTGCACATTACCCACACGTGCCATCAGTCCCAAACTGGGGAAGAAGTGGTGATAATTGCGGCTCTGCTCGGCCATGCGTACGCCCTGGCTGTAGTAGGCGCTGGTGACGTTCTCGTTGCGCAGTCCCACCTTCAACTGACCGAAGGGCAACGGGTGGCCATATTCGGCAAAGAAGATGTAGTTGCGCTCCTTTTGCTCGGTAAAGGAAGTGGGCACGACCTGCTCGGGGTTGATGTAGTCATCGTTGCGGCGCGTGTGGTCATACTCGCCGCCCACTTGCAGGTTGCCGCCCCACAACGGCCACGACAGGACGAGTTTGGCTGCCCACAACTGGTTGCGCACGATGCTGGTACTTGTCACCGTGCGGCTCTCCCACTCCTGACTCACCTCGTCGTTAAGCTGACTCTTGCGGTCCTTGTAGAACACATAGTCGGTGTTGAAGTCAATCAATGTGTTGCCCACCTTGCCGTTGTAATAGGCGTTGAGGGTGTGGGGCATGTTGGACTTGGTGTTCATGTGGATACCGTTTTCCAGATGGTCATAGAAGTCTCCATTAGCAGTCACGTCGGCGGTGAATGTGCCACGGGTGCGTTGCAGGAAATAAGCCTTGGTGTCATAGCGGAACCCCACCGAATGGTTATCGTTGAAGATGTAGTTCATGCCCGCCGAGGTGTAGATGGAATTGCTGTGGGTTTTGATGTCTGAGTGCTCATTCATGCGCCAGACGGTATCGGCCTGCACGTCAAAGACGAAGTCATCGTTCTCCAGGTACTTGTCATCGTTGTACCACACACTGCCGAACACGTCCAGCCCCTTGTGGCGGTAGTTCCAGTTTACACCTAGTGCCAGGTCGGGGCCCTCGCCCACGTAGTAACTGGCCTGGGTATTGAAACTGAAGCCCTCGCCTTGGGGACGCTTGGTCTTGATGAGGATGACCGACTCGACCGTGGCGTCATACTTCGCTCCAGGGTTAGTAATTAGTTCCACACTCTGGATGTCCTCGCTGCTGATCCACCTCGGTCTTGAGGCCCTCGCTCGTCAACTTGAAGGCAGGACGTTGGCCCTTGACGACGACCTCGCCCAGCATAGTCGCCTCGGGCTCCAGCGCGATTGTGCCCAAGTCGCTGCCTGCTGCATTCAGCACCAGCATCTTATATCCCAGATAGGTGATTTTCACAATGGGATGTGTAGCGATACCCGTGAGGGCAAATCGCCCATCGGCACCAGTTGTCGTTCCAGCGACAAAGGCGCTGTCGCCGGCATTGAGTAGTACCACGTTAGCAAAAGGAACCGGAGCTTGAGTCTCATCGACCACACATCCGGTAAATGTCTCGGCTACGGCTGTCATCACTACCAGCAGTACCATCATCACTGTAATAAAGATTTTTCTCATTGTCTATAGGTTTTTATTGAATTATCATTCGGTTGGCAGAAAAAAATCCTACCGTTTTCCCTATAGACGCACACCAAAGGGTGAAAAGTTGCAAGCACGCATCTTTTTTCTTCACTTTCACACTTTAGCGTGTTAAAAATGGCCGCGGCACAGAAACAGGACGATTAAACAAGACAAGGGGCTGTCACCGTGATGATGACAGCCCCTTGATGATGGGTTGTGATGAGGTTACTTGACTTCCTTGACCAGATAGATCATGGTGGGGAAGTGGTCGCTGTAGCCGTTCAAGAAGATGCCGGCAGTGAAGGTGCGCAGGGGGTAGCCCTGACGGTCGCCCTCTTCGCTGCGCAAGAACTTGCGGTTCAGCACCTCGGCACGCAAGAAGGTCAGGGTGGGTTTGTCCTTGCTGTCGTAGTTCTTCAAGAAGTAGTCCGTGAAGATAATCTGGTCAAACAAGTTCCAGTTGCCTTTATAACCCAGCGTGCCAATACCCTTGTTGAGGATATTCCACCAGGGATTGAAGCATGAACCCGGTTCAACGCAGTCCTTAATCTCCTTCTTGGCGCCAACAGCCTCGCTGCATGACTTGTTCTGCGGGTCATCGTTCAAGTCACCCATGAAGATGATGCCCTGGTTGGGGTCGTCGAGCAACAACGAATCCATCGTCGCGCGTGCCATGCGGCCAGCTGCCTCACGCAGGTAACTTGACTGCTCCTCGCCACCCAGACGTGAGGGCCAGTGATTGACGATAACCGACACTTTCTCTCCAGCCAGCATGCCAGTGACACAAAGTTGGTCACGGCTGCGGAATTCGGGATAGTCAGGCAGATACTTGTTGATGCACTGATTGGTCACGTTCAGCACCTTGAAGAAGCGGGGATTGTAAAGCAAACCCACATCCACACCGCGACGGTCGGGACTGTCATGATGCACAATCTGGTAGCGGCGGTCCTTGAGTTCGGGCTGCTTGACAAGGTCTTGCAGCACGGTGATGTTCTCAATCTCACTCACACCGATGATGACGGGACCCTCGGCAGGCGAGCCCTTGACCTCCATCTGGCTGATGGCATAGGCCATGTTGTGCTGTTTCTGCCAATATTTGGTTCCGTTCCACTGGCGTGCGCCACGAGGAGAAAATTCCAAGTCATAGGCACCATTATTGTTGATGGTGTCGAACAAGTTCTCCAGGTTGTAGAACATCACTCCATACATGGTGTAGCGACGCTCCTGAGGCTGTTCAGTCTGCTCTTGTGAATCTTGCGCCCACGCGAGCACTGGCAACATTGCCGCCAATGTCAATACAAGGAAAAATAACTTTTTCATAATCTCGTGAATTGAGAATTAGACTTAATCAACGGGCTCCCAATGAACGTTCCAAACCGACAGACGGTCCTTGGTGCTGGTCGTTGAGTTCGACGGGCACAGGTTGGTGAACTCGATGGTGAAATTGCCGTTCACCACACAATCCTCGGCGAAGGTGTAAACCGTCTTCTGGGCCACGTTATCATTGGTGATGGTCCAAGTCTTGACCACATTGCCACCTTGCTTGACATCCACGCGGAAGGCCAGTTGTGAACCCGAGTAAGCGCAACCATAATTGAACTGCAATTTGGACATGCCGTTCTTCAAGGTGGGCGAAACGATGGTGCCCACGGTGTTGGTGCCGCCACTCATGGTGGGAGCGATGGCATACTGCGAAGTCGAGTTCAGGGCATAGCCGATGAACGGGAAATGAGGATTGCTGCCATCCTTACCATCGAGCAGATAGCAGTTAGTAGCAACCCAACCGGCATTGGAAGTGTAAGTTCCCAACGTCGTGGTGCCCTCGGCACGCATGGTCTCGAAGTCGGACTTGCCGCCAGCCATGCCCATGCCAAAGGTGACGTTATCGATGCACCAGGTCGTGTAGTTATTGTCGGGATCGTTGGGTGCATAGTAGTTGAAGCCCACATAGTAGCTACCGTCGTCCCACTGACTCAGGTCAATTTCACCCGAGGGATACCAGCCGCTGTAAGCCGAGCTGGTGGGTCTGGGAGCGAACGTCGCGTTGAGCTTCACCTTGACTGTTGCGGTCCTGGGATCGTTGGTATCCATCAGGTAAACCTCCAGGTTGTTGGTACCATAGTTGTTCACCTGAGAATCAAAAGTGAACACTTTGTTCTTGGCGTTCTTGATGTCCAGCTTGGGCGTGATCAGCCAGATGTCGAAGGGCGGGTTGCTGCCCTTGTATCCGGTCACCTTGGCATACACCTCAGTATCATTATAGGTGCCCTTGTCCCACTTGTTGGTACCGCTCACGTTCAAGTTGGTCCAGCCATCGGGGATACCGTTATCGAAGGTTTCATTCAACTTGGTGTAGGCGACATCCAGCACATAATCTGATTTCGCGCCAGAGTTGTCGATGCCTATAAGACTCATGTAAGGCTCAATGCGACCTTTCACCTTCAAGTAAGTCTTGTAAACATTGGTATTCTGCCTCAGGTTGGCCTCTTCACGGAAGGTTGAACCTTGGGGCAACGGAACGATGATGCACTTGGTATAGTCCTTGCACTCGGCGTCATCGGCAATGACAAGCGTGTTCTCCAACGTTGTGGGAGCCTTCCACTCGATGTCATTGTTGCTGCTCACTGAGGTAACCTCGGGAGCGACAGCACCCACTACATAGCCACCGAACCAATAGTTTTTACCGTTTTCCTGCAAAGAGAGCGCCTCGGCTACAGTGTAGGGTTGGCTCTTGGTGCCGGCCGAACCGCCGCCAATCACATCCTCGGCACTGCGCAGCACAAGCTGCCATGTCGTGCCATAGGAACCGAGCAGACCCACAACGTCCAACTCGCCCTCGGGCAAGATGTCGGCGCGGAAGTCAGCGTAGTTGCTGTTGCGCACGGTGAGGGTGTTGCCATCGGCATCGGCGAGGGTGCGGTTGGTCGAAGCAGATGACTCGGAGTAGGGAGTCACACCATCGGCTTCCTGGAAGGTCACACCCCTGAAGCGCACCAGGCGACCTTGATACTTCATCAGTGTCTCGGGATCATTCTTGCCTTGGAAGTCGCTGATGTTCACTTCCAGAGTGTCTATCTTGCTCAAATCGGGCAGACCGTTGAGCTCAACGAGTGATTCCCACATGGCCTGGGGCAGGAAGGTGGCTTCCCATGCGTTGCCTGCAGCATACCAAGCGGGATAGCCCAACTGCTGCTGGCCGTTGTATTTACCCACAAAGTAACCCTTCAAAGGCAGAACGATCTCCTGACCGATGCGGTAGTTGTTGTAGAGACTGTTCTGGTTGATGGAGATGGACAGACCATAGCCCGACTCATCCATGATGTACAGGCTCTTGTAGACGTTACCCGATTCATCGCTACTGGTCACCCAACCGTGGATGATCTCGTCTTCTTTGACCGTGTCGATGTAGTTGCGGTCATCTTGCCAGTGCTTGGCTTTGAATTCAGCGATGGTCATGTTGGCGGTGTGATCGGCAGTGGGAATCACCATGGGTGGCTGGTCAAACTCATCACTGCAAGCGGCGGTGAACACCAACAAGAGCATCAGGCTGAGATAATAATTAAAACGTTTCATAGTGGTTGTATTGTTTGTTTTATTAATATCTGGTTGATAGTTGATTTAGATATGGTGATTGGTTAGAACTTCAGACCCAAGTTCAAGAACATCTTGAAGCCCTGTGCGTAGTAATACTTGTTGGGGAACTTGTTGGCGGTGTTGGTATAGTCCTTGGTGTCGATGCGACCCTGCTGGTAACCACCGGTCTGGATGTTCTTGTTGTCAAGGATATTGTTCAAATTCAGGTTGATGTTGAATGATGCCGTGCGGTTGATGTAGATCACATGACCAATGCTGGCATTGATGACCAGAGCCTCGTTGAGTTTCTCCTGCTGGCTGATGTCTTTGATCATCTGCTGCAGCTCGGCCTCACTATTGGCCATGGTGTAGAGGTTGGGCATCGTCTCGTGGCGCACAGGCGAGATGTTCACATAGGAACGGTTCATCCAAGCGCCATTCAACTCAACAAACCACTGCTTGGGACCCGCCCAGTTGAAGGCCAGCAAGTAGCACTCTTGGGGGGTTCCGCCCACATAGAAGTTCTTGAGATAAACCAAGGTCGTCTCATCGGGACTTGTACCGTTCTCATAGCTGCGGACGCCGAGGGGACGGTTCTTGTACTGGTAACGAGCAATGTTAGCTGCGCCGCTCACGGTCAACGAGGGCGACAACTTGTAACTCAGGCCTAACTCGACACCCTTGTACTGCTTGTGGATGCCTGTGAGGGCATAGTTCATGAACGTGCTGTGCACATCGTCATAGTAGGCAGTGCGCTCCACATTGTCGCGCTGGTCGGTGAAGAATACCGTCACGATGCTCTTGAAGTTGCGGAAGTTCATCGCATAGCTCAGGTCGGCCGAGAAGATTTTCTCCACCTTGAGGTCGATGACATCGTCCTTGGTGCGAGAAGAAACATAGGCATCATAGGGACGCGGAGCCTCGGTGCCATAGAAAGCGTGACCCGTGAAACTGTTGCGACCGTCGAGCTTGAAGGTGATACCGGCCTTGGCGCCATAGGTCAAGAATCGGTGGGTGTCACCCTTGCCGTAGGAGTTCTCGGGAGCACGTCCGTTGCGCATCTTACCATCGCGTTGGAACTGGAAATAATCACCCTTCACGCTGGCAAACAACTCCCACTTGGCCAGATTCAACGTCCACTGGTGCCACAACTGGGCCTTGGTGGTGAGGATGTTGTAGTCATAGCCGAAACGGTCCCCATCGACCACCTTGCGGTTGGGATTATTCATATCGTTCTGGGCCATATCGGGATTCTCGGGGAAGTCGCGCTCGCTGAAGTTGTCGATATCCAGCCAGTAACGTCCGCCCAACAGATCCTTGATGGTCTTGTAGTAGGACGAAACGGTGTAGTTGGCATTAACGCCCGTCTGCATCGCCAACTGGTGCGAGAAACGCTTGTTGAGCACACTCGACAGCGTGAAGCTGGACTGGTTGCTGTGACGTTTCTCAAGGATGTAGGTCGATCCCTTCTCCACGCCTGCCTGATCGGCTTGATAATTGTTCAGATAGTTGGTCTGATACAGGTTGTCCCACATGATCTGAGTGTACTCGCTCTCGCTGGTCCAACGGTCGTAATAGACGTCAAACGCTTCGGAGTTCACATCAAAATAGGACGGCAGGTAACGATAGTAGTCGGGGCGCGGGTCGGCAGCCTTGTGCCAGTTGAGCGCAGCCTTGCTGTAGAAGGACTTGTGATAGGCAAAACCCGTGTTGAGCGAGACGCCGTCACTCGGCTTCCACAACCAGTTCAGGATAGCGGTGGGGTCAAATGACTCAACCACCTTGGAATTGCGCTTCTTGCCATCCTGCCAGCCCCAGTCCGGGCTGTACATGTTGCTGCCTGTAAGTCTGCCACATTCCTCATAGATGGCCGAGTTGGCAGCACGTTTGGTGGGTGCACCAAACGTGGTCAGCATGAGTGAATGCTGCGGATTGAATACCTTCTGCAACGCAAGGAAGTAGCCCCAGCTGTTATAGAATGAACCGGGATACACACCCTCGTCGGCATAACGTGCAACGGCCGAAACTGTCATCGCCCAACCGTGCTTGTTCAAACCGGTGGCGTGAGTGACCATACCGCGCCAACGGTAGTTGCCGTTGGTGTAGGCCAGACTCAAGCGGGTGCCGGGAGCATAGTCGGCAGCAAAGGTCTTGATGTTGTTAGCACCACCAATGCCACCAAAGCCGTAGGCATTCTCCTCCAGTCCCATGCCGATGGTCTTGTTCCTGAACGCCTGGTTCATGCCACCTGTCATCGAGTAGTTGAAGGCGAAACGTATACCGTCGTTGAAGGGGATGGTATTGATGTAAGTCTCGGTCTTGTTGTTCTCGTAACCGCGGATGCGGAAACGAGCCGTGCTGAAGGTGTAACTCGAAGCCTGATAGAAAGGATTGTCGGTAGCGCCGCTCAACAGTGCCACCTCCTGGGTGTTACCCTCTTCATCTTCGAGCTGCGACTCCGAGAGCGCCATGTCGGCAACGGCATTGCGATATTCCAACGCCTCGGCCGACTCAAAAGAGACGGGCTCCACATCAATCCGGCCCAGGTTTTCCACCTGACCGGGAACGATGGTGACTGCTAGTGACCAGTCCTTGTAGCCGTAGGCCAGGACCAGCAACTCGTCACTGCCCGGCTGCGCATCATCGATGATGAAAGCGCCAGTCACGTCGGTCGTCGCCGCATCGCCCTGTTTGTCGAGCAGGACAGTCGCGCCCACGACGGGGATACCGCTCTTGGCGTCAATCACCACGCCTCGCACACCAGCCTGCTGCGCCAGCAGCGGCAGTGTGGCAAAGAGTGCTAAAAGCAAAAACAGTTTAAGTCTCATATACACATATTATTTAATAATTATTGATTGCTTTCAAGTCAATTGTTTTACAGATTTTCTTCAAATGAATGTAAATGCCATGAGCTCGCTTGAGAGATCACGAAAATTTCTCAAAAGTACACCTTTTTTTTAATTCGCCAAAGAAAAAACCGCTTTTTCAGCCTTCAATCAGAAAACCGAAACCCGACAACGATTAGCAAGAAACTAAACGGCCAAAATCTATTTTTTCTTCCAATAATCGTTATACATCTTGATACCGAACACAATAGCGCTCGATACCGTGGTGATGACGTTGGTGATGAACAACGGCCAGTTCTTGAGCAGCAGTCCCTGGATGGCAAAGAAAATGCCTCCCAGACCCATCATCAGGAACGTGGGCAATGCGATGCCCTCGGTGTCATGGGTGCGGATGGTGTAAATCGCCTGGGGCATGTAACCCAAGACCAGACAGATAGAAGCAGTGTAACCGATAATGTCGGTCAAGTTAGCGGAGATGAATTCACTCATAGCAAACAATTACTTATTAAAACAAAGTGGGACCCGCATTCGGGTCCCACTAGGTCACATTATTAATTCAGTATTATGAAAATTCGCGGTCAAAAAAGGCACAGAAAAACGCCACGTCTTGCATGCTATCAAGTCTGATATGTAGCTCACCGATGACATCTTTGCTTAAATTTTGGGCGCAAAAGTACAACTTTTCCACAACTCAGCCATCACAGTTTCTTGCCTTTAACCTATTTTAATACTCACTTCAAACCACACTCACGCATCAGCTCCTCGACAGCGGCCTTGAGTTGCAAATCCTCGCCCTTGAACACGGTCTCGGGATCATTGGCCACCTTGATATCGGGCTCGAGCTGAGTGTTCTCGAGATAGTTGCCCTCGGGCAACAAGTAGCCGATGATGGGGATGCCGAAGATGAGGGACGAGTCTTGCAAGCGCTCCCACGACACGCTGCTCATGGTGCCGGGAACAGGCATGCCCACAAGTTTGCCCAACTTGTCATGGCTGTAAACCCATGGCGTACCGTGCGCGTTGCTGTAGTTTGCCTCGCACTGCAACATGATGCTGGGCTTGTTCCAGCGGCGGCTGGGCATGTCGCAAGCCTCGCGGCCGCGCACCACCTGGGTGAAGTATTTCTTGCCGCTGAAGAACACCTCGATGTCCTCATGCAGACGGCCGCCACCGTTGAAGCGGGTGTCGATTACGATGCCGTCGCGTTTGTTGTATTTACCCAACACATCGCTGTAGAGGTCGCGGAAGCTGGCGTCGTTCATCGACTCGAGGTGAACATATCCCAAGCGACCGCCTGACAGGCTGTCCACAATGTGGGCATTGCGCTTAACCCAGCGCTTGTACATCAAGTCGCTCAACGCGCTCTTGCTGATGGGTTTCACCACCTCTTCCCAGCGCTTGCCGGTCTTGGGGTTGAAGAGCGAGAGCAAGGTCTTCTTGCCTGCCTGACCGTTGAGCAACTCGGTATAGTCATTCTCCTCGTCGATGGCGATGCCGTTAATCTTCTCAACGATGGTACCAGGCTTGATCTGGCTTTTGGCCTTAGCCAACGGACCACCCTCGATAACCTCGTCGACCTTGAGGCCATTGCCGGTATAGTTCCAGTTGTAGATGAGACCCAGGTCTGACGTGGCCTCACCGCTGGTGGGATAATAGCGTCCACCGGTGTGCGATGCGTTGAGTTCGCCCAAGAGTTCGCTCAGCAGATCGGCGAAGTCATAGTTATTGTTGATGTGGGGCAAGAATTTGCGGTAGGTCTCCACGTTGGCCTTCCAGTCGCAACCGTGGTAGGTCAGGTTGTAGAAGCGCTTCTCGATCTGCTTGTCCACATGGTTGAACATGTACTCGCGCTCGGCGGCAAGGTCCATCTTCATGTCGGCCTTGTAGTCGATGCCCGCGAGCTTGTCGCCCGAGACGGTGAGCTTCTGCATCTTGCTGCCGCCCAGCACAAACAGCGTCTTGCCGTCCTTGCTGGCCTGGATGTCGGCAGCACCGCCACCCATCTTGTTCAGCAATTTGGTCTCATGCTTGCGCAGGTCCATCTTCCACAGGTCATAGCCTTTCTCGATCGACGACAGGTAGTAGAGCGACTCGCCGTCGGGGGTGATCATGCTGCCTGCGATGCTGCTCGAGTTGGGCGTCACGCGCACGATGCGATCCTCGATGCCCTCCAGCTCAACCTTGATGTCCTTGCTGTCAGCTTTGGCTTCGTCTTTCTTGTCATCGGCTTTGCCTTTCTTCTTGCTGTTCTTACTGTCCTCGGCTTTCTTCTCATCGGCCTTCTTGGAGTCCTTCTCGGCCTCGGTCAGCAGTTCATAGTCCTCCTTGTTGAGGTTATAGCGGTCGAGGGCCTCCTGATTGACAAACGCCAGGAAGACGTCGTCCTGTGAGCCCCACGAGGCATGGCTGCGCATGCCGTAGCGGTTGCTGCGGAACATGATGGCATTGCCCTCCATCACCCAGCGGGGATCCTCGCTGATGTAGGCACTGCCGGTGATATTGGTGATGGGACCGCCGTTGGCCGACACGATACCGATGTCGGTGTAGGGGTCACGTTGGTTGGCGATGAACTCAAGGGTGAACCACTTGCCGTCGGGCGACCAGGCGTAATTGAACTCACCGTTGGTCTCATACCACGTCGAGCCATCGGTCACTTGGGTCACCTGCTTGGTCTTGAGGTCCAGCACCTTAAGATAGAAACGGTCCTCAATGAACGCCAATTTCTTGCCGTCGGGCGACAGGCAGGGACGGGTGCGCTCAACCGTGGTCGAGGGCAACAGGATTTCCTCCTTGACGAGGGTGGCATTGGCGAAGTTGGGGTCATCCTTGCGGTCCATGGTGGCAAGGACGAGTTCCCAGTTGCCGTTGCGCTCGGTGGCATAGGCCAGCGTGCGGTTGTCAGCACCCCACGATACCCAATTCTCGGCTGCAGGAGTGTCGGTGATGCGCTTGGTGGTGCTATACTCCACCGAGGTCACAAAGACTTCACCGCGCACTACAAAGGCGACCATCTTGCCGTCGGGCGACACGGCCGCGTCGGTAGCGCCGCGCGTGTGCGACATGTTCTGCACCTGGTCGCTGTCATCATGCCACAGGCTCAAAGCGACCTTCTTGGGCTGACCGCCCTGACGCATGGTGTAGAGTTCACCGTCCTGGGTGAAGCACAACGTGCCGTTACGGTCAATAGATAGGAAACGCACAGGATTGACGGTGAAATTGGTCACCGCGGTGAGCTGGCTGGGACGGTCGATGGGGAACGAATAAACGTTCATCGAGCCGCCGTTGCGCTCGCTCAAGAAATAAACGGTCTTGCCGTCGGGGCTGAGAACGGGGTTGCGGTCCTCGCCGCCGATGTTCGTCAGGTTGGTGTGATGGCCCGTCTTGGCGTCATAGCGCCAAATGTCGCGGGTGATGGACGAGGTGTGATGCTTGCGCCACTCGTCCTCGCCGCCCTTGCGATCCTGATAGACGAAATAGGAGCCATCGCCGTTCCAAGTGATATACTCGGCAGGCGTGCTCAATTCACGTGTAGCACGGCCGCCCTCGACAGGCACCTTATAAACCTCGGTCAAGCGGCCGCTGGGGAACAGCATGCTGCTGGCAGGGTCCTGGATTGAGGCACTGAAGTAGATGTACTTGCCGTCGGGGCTGAAGGTCCACGGCGTCTCGGCAGCGCTGTTGCGCGTCAAGCGCTCGGGCTGACCACCCGTTGCAGGCATCACAAACACGTCAAAGTTGCCCTTGCGGTCACTGGCAAAGGCCAACTTGGTGCCGTCGGGCGACCACACGGGTTGGGTTTCATAACTCGACTGTGAAGTCAACTGCACAGCCTGTCCGCCGGTTGAGGGCACCACATAGATGTCGCCCTTGTAGCAGAACGCGATTTTGTTGCCATCGGGTGAAATGCGGGCATAGCGCATCCACAGGGGCGTGTCGGCCATCGCCGTCAACGCCGTCACCGCGGCGAGTGAAAGCAAGAATTTTTTCATCATGATTGTACTATATTTGGTTATTTTCGGCAAATTTACAAAAAAAGCCTTTACTCTCCCCTATTCCCACTAAAAAACGCTGAAAAAACTATCTGCATCTATGCGACATCAGCCGCTGCCTGAGTCATCGACTGGCAGCGGCTGATGAATACTTTCAACATTTAGGCGATGAGCGCCAATGCCCTAGTCACCATTCTCCTTATTGAACATCCCGTGGATAATGTCCTTCATATATTCCTTCGTCACGGCACCATGATTTTCCATCCATTCGATATAGTCTCCCATTATGCCGTAACCCACTGACATCATGTCAACAGTGTTCATGGGAAGGAGGCCCAACAATTTGTGGGTATCTAGTCCTCGCATCTTGGCTGCAAAATCAAGGTCATCCTCGGTGATGATGCCATAGGCGCAATTCACCGCTATCGCTGGCAGGTTAGCGGCAATCCAAGCCTTCGGCCCCGCCAGGCTATCCTGTATCTTCGCCATTTCATCGGGGTGGTCTTTAAATATCATCGAAGCTAAATTAGCATACTGATTAAAAATAGCCTGCGATACGTTGACCATGTCGTCATACATGATCTCTTTGAATTTTGCGGCATACCCAGGATCGATTCCAGTTTTGATCTGAATTGGGTCAGAGGTGTCTCCATTGATGACCTTGAGACTATCCTGCTCCATTATGGAAATAAGCTCGCTCTTCAGGACCTTGCTCAATTGCTGCATGTGTTCACGGCTGGTCTTTCCTGCAGGCGAGGAAACGAGTGCTGCATTTTCCCTTAGAGCCGCTTCAGACACACCGAGTTCTTTCATCATCGGCATGAAGTAATTATCAGCTATAAAATCTATTAAACGTTCCTTAAGATAGCGATCAGTCAATTGATCCAGATCAAGATCACCACTCTCAAACCATAATGTATTAGATGACTTAAAAATAGAATCCATCAGACTCACATAGTCTTTGTCATAAATAGCCCAGTATTCCTTCACTTTCATAATAAGAAACTTGGATTTTAATGAATGATTATTTCAGCTCGAAACTGCTATGTACCAAGCAGTTATTCAATCTAGTCTTTATTCTCTAACATCGATTTCATCAGAGTGGCGGTGCTGCTGAGTTGAGCGCCCTGAGCCTGCATCCAATCGATATATCCTCCTACCATATCCATGCCAAAGGACTGAATGTCTTCCAACTTCAAGCCTGAAACATTCTGGGCCTTGAGATAAGACTCATTGGAGTAAAGCATTGTACCGTAGTCAATGTCTTCGGGGGTAATGATGCCATAGGCGCTGTTCACTGCAATCGCGATAAAATTCTCTTCGAACCAGGTCTTGAATGTTTCGGGTAACATGCCTTGAGCCCCTTCTTTGCCACCCCACAAATCCTTGAACGTGTCCTTGACTTTGATCATCTCCATCAAATTGCTGAATTTGGCCACATAGTCTGCAGGGATTTCGGGATTAACAGCTACATTTCCGCCATCATCGAGCATATCAGCTTTCTCTAACATGATATCGACCATTTTTTCAGGCAACATCGTGTTCCATTCGTTCTGGTGGGCTGTAAATAACTTCCCCTCGGGGGTAGAGAGCAGCGAGTTGATGGTCCTCAAATCGGCCTCGGTCACATTGCGATCCTTCATCATGGGCAACACAAGGTCTGTCATTTGATCGTTCAAGCGTTCCTTGACGTAACGCTCGGTCAATGCACTCAAGTCAACGCCTTCTGTTTTCTTAAAGAATGTCTCGTTCAGTTTTGTGAAGAGGGTCTTCAGTTTGTCTGACTGACCATTGACTTCGACATACTGTTTCACAGTCTCGCGGTAACTGTCCTGGGCATAGCTGCTGGCGGCCACCAGCATCACCAGCAACGCAATGAGTAATCTTGTTTTTTTCATATTTACTAGTTTTTAATGGTTATAGCCGTTTACTGAATAATTTCAATCCAATACCGCAAATATAAACGCTTTTTGCCGATTTATCAAACTATTTACCACATTATTGATAAAAAATGTTTATTTTCCCGACTTTAAGCTTTTATCACAAAAATTGTTTCTAAATTTGCGAGTTAAATCATCCTTATTAAAGATCAAAACAATGACCAAACGATTTTTCATAGCGTTATTTGCTATCAGCCTGTTGGCAATCAGCGCATTGGCTCAAGAGCGCGGCCCCGAAGCCACATTCTCGAAAATGACCCATGACTTTGGCACCATCAAGGAGGCTAAAGGCCCTGTGTCTTGCTCCTTTGAGTTCACCAACACAGGCGACAAGCCGTTGCTCATCATCAACGCTGTGGCCTCATGCGGCTGCACACACCCCGAATTCCCGACCAAACCCATCAAGCCGGGAAAGAAAGGCAAAATCAAGGTGACTTTCAGTCCCATCGGGCGTCCCGGCTCGTTCAAGAAGACAATCAAGGTAAAGACTAACGGAAAGGAGCGCACCATCTCCCTGCACATCGAAGGCACTGTTGTTCCTAAAGGTAAGTGAAACATCTCCTGACCATAACGCTTCTCTCCATGATGGCATTGTCTGTTGTGGCACAGCCTCAAGTGACCTGGCTGGAGAAGCAACATGACTTTGGTGTCTTCAAGGAAGAGAATGGCAAGGTGAGCTGCCAGATGAGAGCCGTGAACACCGGCACCGAGCCGCTGATCATCATCAAGACACAGGTGGGTTGCGGCTGCACGGCCATCAACTACAACGAGGATGCCATCCAACCGGGCGACACGGCAACAGTGATCATCACTTACAACCCATCGGGTCGTCCGGGTCAGTTTACCAAAGAAGCCCTCATCTTCACCAACACCGTTCCCAAGCGGTCGGTGCTTGAAATCACAGGCAATGTCATCCCCACCGATGCGACACTCGACAAGCAATATCCCTTGCAGTCCGGAGCCTTGCGCATCAGCCAGAAGAACATCCCCTTTGGCGAACTGACCAAAGGCAAGAACAGGACACTGTACTTGAGTGCCTATAATGCCTCGACCGACACCATCGTGGTGAGCGTCAAGGGCCGTAAAGAACACATCAGGCCGTCACTCGTCCCCGATACTGTACCCCCTGCACGCGTCACTGCGCTCACGGTGCACTATCTGCCAGGCCATGCTCCACAATGGGGCTTGAATACCGACACCCTCACGCTGGTGAACCATCCCTTGGGAAGCGCTCTTGAAAGCAGCGCCGACGTCTATGTGATGGCTCAAGTGATGGAGAACTTCGGTGAGCTGAGCGAGCAGCAGCGCCGCAATGCTCCTGTCGTTGCCGTTGACTGTGACGACAGGTTGGACTTTGGCACGATGACGGCAGGCAAAACTGTGACACGCACCTTCAAGGTGACGAACAAGGGGAAAGATCAGCTCATCATCAGGCGGCTGTGGGTCCCCGAGGACGAAGACATTACCATCAAAGTGGACCGCACCGAGGTCAAACGCAGTAAATCGGCTACCGTCACAGTGACGGTGGACACAACCCACACGCAAGGTGAACTGTTCAACGTGCCGCTCACCCTCTTGTGCAATGACCCGGAATCACCCCGGCTGACCATCCGCCTGGTGGGCATTATTGACAAAGAATAACATCAAACCGAAATACCGACAATGGCAGAAAAAAAGAATACTAGAATCGTACAACATACCGAGGAATGCCCCTCGCAGCAGCATCCCGAGAATGACGCACAGTTTGCCGGGCTGCAGGTGAACAGCGGTGTGGAGCAACTGCCCAGCGTGAACCCATACCTGAAACGCAAGCGCAAACCGCAACTCACACCCGCCGAATATGTCGAAGGCATCCGCAAGGGCAACCGCGCCGTGCTGGGACAAGCCGTGACACTGGTCGAGAGCCGCAACGCCGAACACCAGATCATCGCCCAGGAGGTTATCGAGAAGTGTCTGCCCTACACTGGCAACTCGCGACGCATCGGCATCACGGGCGTGCCGGGTGCCGGCAAGAGCACATCGATCGACTCCTTCGGCATGCACGTCATCAAACAAGGGCACAAGTTGGCCGTCCTGGCCATCGACCCCAGCAGTGAGCGATCCAAGGGCTCCATCCTGGGCGACAAAACACGCATGGAACGTCTGGCCATCGAACCCGACGTGTTCATCCGTCCTTCCCCCTCGGCCGGTTCGTTGGGCGGTGTGGCCCGCAAGACGCGCGAGACCATCGTGCTGTGCGAGGCCGCTGGCTATGACACCATCTTTGTCGAGACCGTCGGCGTGGGCCAGAGCGAAATCGCTGTCCACTCGATGGTAGACTATTTCCTGCTCATCCAACTTGCCGGAACAGGCGACGAACTGCAGGGCATCAAGCGCGGCATCATGGAGATGGCCGACGGTATCGTCATCAACAAGTGTGACGGCGACAACATCGAGCGCGCTAAGCTGGCAGCGGCACAGTTCCGCAACGCGCTGCACCTCTATCCCTTGCCTCCCAGCGGCTTCCTCCCCGAGGTGATTACCTACTCGGGCTACTATGACCTGGACATTGACAAGGTGTGGGACATGATCGACCGTTACTTCGCGCACGTCAAGGCAAATGGCTATTTTGACGAGAAGCGACACGAGCAGGAGCGCTACTGGATGCGCGAGACCATCAACGAACAGTTGCTGGCGCGCTTCTATTTCGACCCCGAGATCGAACGACTGTTAGAAATCAAGGAGGACACGGTGCTTGCCGGCAAGCAGACCTCGTTTGTCGCCGCCAGCGATGTGCTCAACTTCTATTATCACAAGATCACCAACGAACACTCCAAGCAATGAAACGATTGACCATCACTCTCGCCGTGGGCGCCCTGTTGCTCCTGTTGTGCAGCAACTGCTCCTTCATGGACAAAATGTACGCAGCCCAAAAAATCGACCAGGCTGCCACTCCTGTCCCTTTCACCACGTTAGAGAACTACTTCGTGCGCAACGATGTGGACTGCTCCAAGCAACAACGCCTCATCATCGACAACAAGGCCGACTTTGAGAGATTCTTCGGCATGGCAGCCCACATGGGCGGAATGCCCACCGAGGTGAACTGGAACAAGCAGTTTGTCATTGCCCTTGTCATGCCCGAGACAAATCGCGCGACGTCCATCTACCCTGTTGCTGTCAAGACAACCGACAACAATTGCCTGGTATTCAGTTACCAGGTGAAAAAGGGCGACAAGTTATCCCACACGATGGTACCCTTCACCGCTGTGGCCGTCAACAAGCCGGAAACCAGACAAGAAATGCAAATCTTCTTCCTTGAAAAATAACGATACCATTATGCCACAATACACTTACCGATATCCCCACCCTGCCGTGACCACCGACTGCGTCGTGTTCGGCTATGACGGTCTTCACCTCAACGTGTTGCTCATCGAGCGCGGCGGCGAGCCCTACAAGGGCTGCTGGGCCTTTCCCGGCGGCTTCCTCAACATCGACGAGGATGCTCCCGACGGCGCACGCCGTGAACTGCTCGAGGAAACAGGCCTGCATGTGACCAATATCGAGCAATTGGGCGCCTTCACGACACCCGAACGCGACCCGCGCGAGCGCGTCATTTCCATCGCCTACTTCACACTCACGCGCGTGCAGCAGGTTGTCGGCGGTGATGATGCCCGCGTGGCACGCTGGTTCCCCATCAATCAACTGCCGCCGCTGGCCTTTGACCACCAGCAGATGTTTGAACAGGCCCTCCAGCGCCTGTCCGACTGCTTGAAACTCAAGACTGGCAATTTCATCAGCGGCGATTTCTCCTACGAGGAAATCGACATGATCTACTTCGCCACCCTCACCAAGTAACCTGACATTCTCTTTTCGTTAACACAACTGCATGACTGATTTGAATCGGCCACAACTATGTTAACGAATGCAAAATTCTAACGATTCATCACTTCAACCATGAAATTTTTGTTAATTTCTGGTTGTTTTATGCCACAAAAGTATGTTATAAAACATATTTAGCACTATATTTGCATTGGTTTTTCATGGTAATAGTTTTTAAGGTTAGGAGAATTCAGGTGTCGTGAGACAGTTGCTTTCTCTTTTTAATCAAACAAATCACATATTGTTTAAGGTTTATGTTAATGGTATTAGAAGGTTAATTAGTTAAACAATCCCCGACGTGAGTCGAGGATTTTTTATTTCTTGATAATTGATTATTCACATTATTCATTAACTTTGCAGCGACAATAAACATTCATGACTATGAACAAGATTCTCATTTCTATCCTCTTGACCATGGCTACCTTGTGGTCCTGCAGCAACAACGGTAACACCACAGCTGCCAATAAAGAGACAAAGGTATCAGACAGCACCCTGTGCCAATTCAAAAACATCAAGGTGAACAAGATGTTCGCTTGTCGTGACGAGGTACAAGACACGCTCTACTTTGACAACAACTTTACAGCATTTTGGCCCGAAATCATCAACGGCAAACCTTGCACCGAACTCCAGCAGGCACTGCTGCGTGCCATGACCGACAGCGCCGAACTCAACCAGCTCGACCTGGCCATCGAATGTCTGCTCAATCCCACCAATTACACAGAACATGACAGCAAGAGCCTCATACCGGTCAAATCGGTTAAGGATGACGAGAACAAACTATCGACCAGCGAAATCAACGTGAAGATGGAGAGCATGACCGACCGTCTGCTCACCTATCATCTGGGCACCTATTCCTACATGGCCGGCGCTGCACACGGCATCTATGCCAACAACTACGTTACCTATGATCTGAAGACTGAAAAGGCCGTGGCCCTGAGCGATATCATCGCCGATACCACCCTGCTGCGCACCGCCATCCTCAAATCCATTAAGCAGACCTATGAATACGACAAGGATGACCTGTTCTTCCCCGACAACGGCCTGCTGCCACTGCCACGCGACTTCTTCTTCGACGGCAGTGTCCTGCATGTGGTCTATCAGGTTTATGAGATTGCCAGCTATGCCCAAGGCATGATTGATGCCCCCATCTACCCCTACATGCTCAAGCCCGAGGAGATGAAGCGCCTCTACACCCCCTACGCACTCGAATTAATGGATTTAGACATTGAATAGGAACCCTAACATCAACAACGTTATGAATAGGATTTGCTCATTTCTCACCGCCATCATTCTCATGGCATGGACAAGCCAGGCCATGGGACAGTTATTCGATGCCCAGCCGTGCCAGTTCTATAACATCGACAAGACCGTTAAAGCCAGGCTTGGACAAGGAGAGGACGTTGCCTACCAGCAAAACTCCATCAAAGCCTTCTGGCCCGTGATGCTCAATGGCAAGGAATGCCCCAAACTGCAAGAGGCCCTATGCAAATGGCTGACAGACAAGGACGATATCAAGGTGATGGATAGGGCCCTCGAGTACACGTTGTATATTGATAACGAGAATGTGCCCTTTGGCGACAATGGCCCCTATCAGATTCTTGACGATTTCAAAGAGATTGAATCCTCCTATTCATCGGCCTCCAATACAATTGAACTCAAAAGTCTGGACAAGAGGTTCGCCCTATTCCATCTATTTACTTATGTGTACTTTGCAGGAGCAGCCCATGGCATGTATCTCCACAACTACATCACCTATGACACTCAACTCGATAAAATCGTCACATTAGAGGATGTATTGATTGACCCGGAATTAATCCGTCCCTATATCATGGAATCGATCAACCTCAAGTATGACTACACCGAGGAGGACTTGTTCTTGCCCGAAGACGGCAAACTGAAACTTCCTTCGGTATGGTATTTCGAGGAGGGTTTCCTGCATTTCGTCTATCAGGTCTATGAGATCGCCAGCTTCGCCCAGGGCGACATCGATGTGCCCCTCTTTTATCCCAACGATCCAAACGCCCCCGAATACCTCACTCCTTATGGCAAAGAACTGATGGAGGCATCATGGTCTGATGGAATGTAATAAAAATCTGGATATCAGTACATTAGCAATTAATAGCAAAAATTTTTTGAAAATTTTTGCTAAAATCCTTTGTCAATTCAAATTCTTGCAGTACCTTTGCAGTCGCTTTGGAAAAGAAATTTCCCGTAGCATTCACATGATGGTGTGTTAGTTCAGTTGGTTAGAATACCTGCCTGTCACGCAGGGGGTCGCGTGTTCGAGTCACGTACACACCGCAGTGGAGAGAGGAGCTGGCCACATCGTGTTTATGCCAATCACCACAGAGTGGTGACCATTTTTACAAAGGTTTAATGGATACGGCAAAGCCGCCACCGGAAGCGCTGTGAAGCTTCAAGACAGTCTTGCTGGACACCTTCTTCTTGGTGATGACATAGGACTGCGGATTGGCCTTGTAATCAGCATTTTTGCCGTCGGCGTAGATGGTTGCCTCATACTTGCGTCCCTCGTCCAGGAAGTCGAGCTTGATGACGCTGTCATGAGGTTTGGTGTCAGTGATGCCACCCAAGTACCAGGCATCGCTGTTCTTGTCCTTGCGGGCAATGGTGATGTATTGCATCGGCTCGGCTTCGAGATAGATTGAGCGCTGCCAGTCCACAGGCACGTCCTTGATGAACTGGAACGCATCCATGAAGCGGGCATAGTTCTCGGGCAGGTCAGCGGCCATCTGCAGTGGGCTATACATCGTTACATAGAGCGCCAACTGGCCACAGATGGTAGACAGACACTTGGATTCATTGGGAGCGAATTTCGACAGATCCATCTCGAAGATGCCGGGCGTATAGTCCATGGGACCACCCTGCAGGCGCGTGAACGGCAGCATGGCAGTGTGACCCGGTTCAGTACCACCAAAGGCCTGATACTCGGTGCCACGAGCGCTCTCGTTACCAATCAGGTTGGGCCAAGTGCGGCACAAACCCGTGGGGCGCACGGCCTCATGGGCATTGACCATGATGTGATGCTTGGCGGCCTGCTCGACACAGTACTGGTAGTGATTGATGATCCACTGGCTGTAGTGATTTTCGCCACGCGGCAGGATGTCGGCGACATACCCGCTCTTGACCGAGTTATAGCCCAGCTTGTTCATTAGCGTGTAAGCGTCCTCGAGGTGCCGCTCGTAGTTGCGCGTGCTGGCCGAGGTCTCGTGGTGCATCATCAGGCGGATGCCTTTGCTGTGTGCATAGTTGTTGAGCATCTCGATGTCAAAGTCGGGGTAAGGTGTCATGAAGTCAAACACATAGTCCTTACTGTTGCCATACCAGTCTTCCCAACCTTCGTTCCACCCCTCAACGAGTACCTGGTCAAAGCCATTGGCGGCGGCAAAGTCGATGTAACGCTTCACGTTCTCGTTATTGGCACCATGATGTCCGTTGGGCTTGAGGTTGCTATAGTCGGTCACACCAAACTTGACCGAAGGAATTTCATCAGTATAATGCCATGTGCTCATGCCAGTGATCATTTCCCACCACACGCCCATGTACTTGACAGGTTTGATCCACGAGGTGTCCTCAATCTTGCAAGGTTCATTCAAGTTGAGAATGAGGCGCGAAGCGAGCACGTCGCGGGCGTCATCCACAATCATGATGGTGCGCCACGGTGTGCTGCTTGGGGTCTGCATGTAGCCCTTACGGCCCTGAGCATCAGGCGTGAGCCATGACTCAAATATCATGTTTTTGTCGTCCAGATTCAAGTGCATGCAGGGATAATCCACGAGCGCTGCCTCATGCAGATTCATGTATACGCCATCGTCAGTCTTGAGCAACAACGAGGTCTGCACACCAGTCTCGCTGAACTGCTGCTGCGACTCGTTCGCTGTGATGCGACTGTGAAAAATACTGCGTATCTCGCTCAACCGTGAACGAGTGTATTCATACTCCTGTGTATCATAGTCACCACCAATCCACCATGCCGTGATGTCGCCAGGCATAGCAAACTGGGTGCGCTCCTCCTTGATGACAAAATAGGTGAGGTTGTCCTGCAACGGGAACTCATAACGGAATCCCAGGCCGTCGTCATAGACCCTGAACCGCACGATGATGTAACGGCCCATCTCTTCCTGAAAGAGGGTCACAGCCATCTCGTTATAATGATTGCGGATACTGCTTTCCTCGCCCCACACGGGCTGCCATGTCTCATCAAACGACGAATATTTGGTTGTCATTAATGAGAAACCGTCCATCAACGAATTTTCGCCGACAGACACCTTATTATTAAAGTTGGAGCCTTTACCGCTGCCCTTGGCACTGAAAAGGTCAAATCCCAGACGGCTGTCACGAATGACCTGCTTGCCTTTATAGGTCACATTATAGAAGGCTACACCACCTTCCTTAACATCAAAACTGACACAAATATTACGATCAGGTGAGAAAACCTGCTCGACGCGAGCCGACACATGCTGCGGCAAGAAAAGTACAAGCAACAGCAAGATAGATATTAAATGCTTCATTTTTAATATTTTATCTTAATTCTGGTTATTAATTACGAATGATAACGATGCTAAATTACTAAAAAAACACAAACAACGCCAATCTCAAAGCAAAAACAACCCACAACCATGACACCCTATAGTAGTTATAAAAACTATAGCTTCTATAGGACACAAAAAAACGAGGGAGCCGCTGTTTTAACAGTGACTCCCTCTTAAGGGGCGGTTACCTGCGCCTTCCCATGTCGCTGACCGTCGTCGTGGTGACGCTTAGGGCTCTGTGCCGGGAACGGGAAGAGGCGGGATCATCTGCGCGTTTTGACCGGTAATAAAAAAACGAGGGAGCCAACCTTGACGATTGACTCCCTCTTAGGGGGCGGTTACCTACTCTCCCACTTTCGCAGTACCATCGGCGTGGTGAGGCTTAACTTCTCTGTTCGGAATGGGAAGAGGTGGGA